>CAKZQV010000597.1 GCA_937141895.1 uncultured Verrucomicrobiota bacterium | reverse complement strand
CCCCGATGCGTCGATCTTCTCGACGACCTCACCTTCCGCATCCCCCGTGGTGGTACTGATACCCAGACCAAAGCGACTCTCGTTCTATGGCACCGGATCCGCGTTCGCCCACAATGGTGTAGGTGACGAATCGCTCGCCGTTGTTGAGGTTGACTACCTGAACCTGTTCGCCGGGCAGCATGTCGGCGGCATCCATCAGATCGCGGTCGATGGTGATGCTTCCTTCATAATACAGCTCCAGCCCCGTGATGGTGGCGGTGTGTATCTTCGATTTTTTCATGATTCGCTGCATGGCGTTTCCTCGTTTCAAAGGCGCGCATATTGTTATTGCGTGCGCGTTGCGTCAATACCCGTTTTGAGCCGATTTCCTAGGAAATGTTGAGTGCCGCCGGCGGGAAAATAGGGGATTAGAATTTGGTTAGCATAAAAAGAATAAATTTTTATCGATTTATCCGCCGAACTAGCGAAAATGGATTCTATTTACGGTAGCTTAGAATAGCTGCACTTCATGAACGAGAAACTGCCATATACTGAAAAGAAGCTGAAAGAATGGGCCGGCTGGCGCGCATTCCGCGATGGCAAAGCCTTGTTTGAGCGCGGCGTTGTAGAAAAGGTCACTTTTGAACATCCCTTCATTACCGGCATGCTGAATCTCGGTCCGCGCGGCATGCGGAGCAAGTTCGAGATCCTCAAAAACGGCCTGGTTGAAAATCACTGCCCCTGTCGTGATAATCAGGAGCGCGGTTTGATCTGTTCTCATCTGGTGGCGATGGGACTGGAAGTGCTGAAGCAGCACTCGGCGGCCAATCGGACCGAAAAGGCGGCCGCCGAGAAAGACCGGATTGACCGGATTGTTAAATCGGCTGAGGGCACCCGGATTAAGCGGGTACGTCAGGATGAACCCGGGGCGGTCGATGCCAATCTATATCTCGAATTAGCCAAAGATTGGGAGGAGCAACTAAAGGGAGGCAAAACAACGGTTCACGTTTCGATCGAATTTGAAAGGAAACGTATTCCCGCGATGGATGCTCCTGCGGATGTGCCATTTGCTTTTCCACGGCATGATGAAAATCTGCTCTATGTACTCGAAGATATCTCTGGTGGGGCACTAAAAAACGATGTGCAGCTCTCGATCTATGATTTAATTAATATTCTCCGGCTTCAGCATGGTAAAAGCTTTCCGCTGAAAGGGCGTAAAAAAGGATTGCCGGTTCATAACAGCATGGTTGATAGCGTGCTGGAAATGGATATGGACCGCGAGAATGGGGAGTTGATCCTCAATGTGGTTACGGAGCTGCCGGAGGGTGAGCGCGATCTGTTCCCGCTTTATATCATCGGTCAGAACACCGGCTGGATTTTCGCGGCGGGTCAATTCTATCCCCTGAGCAATATTTTACCGAAATCCATGCAGGAGGTTTACGAGGGTGAAATGCTGATTCCGCGCGAGGGCGTGCCGGCCTTTGTGATGACGGAATTGCCTCAGGTGGAAAAATCGGTTGGGATTCGAACCGAAATTACGCCGGACCTTTTCT
>CAKZQV010000596.1 GCA_937141895.1 uncultured Verrucomicrobiota bacterium | reverse complement strand
CTAAACTTTCTTTTGCTATCGTTTGAGTTTCTTTTTACCTTGTTTTTGCTTTCCTTCAAGCTGTTTTTTGATTTTTATTTATTTCACTTCCAACCATTGGAAAGGAGAAAAGAAATGAAAAAGAAAGCTCTGATCACCGGCGCAAGTCGTGGAATAGGAAGCGCTATCGCTGAAAAACTCGCCGAAAACGGGTATAATCTCGTCCTCACGGGTCGCGACCTCTCTATGCTTGAAAAAACGAAAACACGGTGCGAAGTCTACGGGGTTCAAGCTGAAATTTATGCGGCAGACCTTTCCAGCGAGGCTGAAATCGCCGAACTTTTCCAAAAATCCGGCACCCTTGATCTTCTCGTAAACAATGCGGGATTTGGAATTTTTGATGCCATCGAAGATATCAAACTCGAAGACTGGCAGCAGATTCAGAAAGTTAATGTGGAAGGGGCCTTCCTCTGTCTGCGCGAAGCCATGCGCACCATGAAAAAATCAGGCGGCGGACGAATCATCAATATTTCCTCGGTGGTCGGCGTGAAAGGCTACCCGAATCAGGCAGCCTACGGTGCCAGCAAGCATGCCTTGCTCGGCCTGACCAAAACCGCCATAGAGGAGGGAAAGGAGGACAACATCCGCGTCCACGCAATCTGCCCGGGCGGCGTCGCAACCGAAATGGTCAAGCAGTCCCGCCCCGACCTCACCGATTTCTCGGCGATGATCCAGCCCGAAGACGTCGCGGATGCCGTGGTCTATCTCTGCAGCCTTCCTCCAACCATCACCGTTGACTGCATTCACCTGCGCCGCGCCGCCAGCGCTCAAACCTGGTGAACATAATTTTCATCTAATCGGAAAGTAAATGAATGGCCACAAAGAGGCACAAGAAGCACAACAACCTGAACGCCAAACCCTTTGTGTATTCTTGAGTTTTATGTGACTCAATGAGCACTCAAGCTAACCCAGGAGATTCGTAATGATCTACATGGCTGACACAGCAAACATCGAACAACTGAAGAAACTCTATTATTACTTCCCGCTCGCGGGCGTAACCACCAACCCCAGCATTCTGGCGCAGGAAGGGAAACCGATCTCGGAAATCGTTCCACAGATTCAGAATATTGTCGGCGACGGCATGGTGCACTTTCAAGTGAGCAGTCAAACGGCCGACGAAATGCTGCGCGAAACGCTGAAGTATAAAGAACACTTCGGCTTCGGGGACGAATACTATTCCAAAATCCCGGTCACGGCCGAAGGCCTGCGTGCGATTTCGTTGATTAAGAATGCCGGGATCAAGGTTACGGCCACGGCGATCTTTACCCACCAGCAGGCGCTGGTTGCCGCCCAGGCGGGTGCCGATTACGTGGCCCCATATGTCAGCCGCCTCGACAATATTTCATCGCACGGCATTGAAGTGGTGGAACACATTACCAATACGCTGAATCACTTTGACTATGACTGCAAAGTGCTGGCCGCCAGTTTTAAAACGGTCGACCAGGTGCATCGTATCGTTAAGCGCGGTTGTCACTCGGCGACCATCAACTATGAACTGCTCAAAGCGCTACGCAGTCATCCGATGACCGATATGGCTGTTGAACAGTTTGCCGTAGATAGCGAAGGCCTTTACGACATCGAATTCTAGTACCTCTTGGGCCTGTCGTTTATCCTCGCAAAGACGCAGAGAGCGCAGAGAAATTCAGTCAATGCTACTCCGCAATCACTGCGGCTCTGCAAGGAATTGGAGAGTGGGATAAAAAAGTGAAAAGCCCTCCGAAAATTCGGAGGGCCTTTCGGGAGTTTCCAAACATTGGAAAAGGTGGGAGGAACCTTTTTCCAATGTCCGGGTGTTAGGGAGATGGTTTAGCGATCTCCGCAAATGTGTTACGTGCCGGCTGTTTCACCCCCGCCGGGTCTAAATTTAACGGGTTACTTTGCGAGCTTGGCCGCTTCTTTATCCAGCTGCTCCTGGCGTTTCGCTTCGCGGGCGGCTTCTTTGGCATCCATGACTTTCATCATGTCATCCAGTTTCTGCTGTTCCTGAACCTCGAAGTATTCGCGGCCATGATCCCGAAGCAGACGCTTGTTGTTGTCCATGATGAGCTGACGACGGGCCAGTTCAGCATCGCCCGGCATATCGATATTCCCCTCGGCGAGCTGCTCCGTATTCGCCAATCCAACCGTCACAAAGATGATGGTTTCATCCTGACCTTTCACGGTTTGCTTCCAGGAGAACAGACGACCTAACAGCGGAATACTTCCAAGCACTGGAACTTTACGCTCCTCTTCACCCTCGGTAATTTCAGTCAAACCACCGATGGCAGCGGTTTCGCCGCTGGCCAGGTTGAAGACCGTATCGATGCTCTTTTCGTCGATGATCGGATACGTATTGTCACCCGCAATTTTATCGGCAAATTTACGGGTTAAGGAGGGCTGAATGGCCACGGTGATATTACTGGACGTATTTACGGACGGCGTAACGTCCAGTTTAATTCCGTATTCGAAGAAGGGCGTTTCCGGATCGAGCGTAAAGATGGTGGTTGCCGGCTGGTCGTTGAGCTGCTGCTCACGTTCCTGCTTCAGGTTCGGCTCTTTACGAATGATCGAAATATTCGCGAGCTCTTCGTTCGCCACGATAATTTTCGGGTTGGATACGATGTTTACCCCTTTGTTCTCCTCGAGGGCACTGAGTACCACACTGAAGTCATCCGCACTGAGTACACTGGTCAGAACCTGCTCAGTTGAGCCCAGCTTGGCGGGAGTCAAACCTTCAATGACATCCACACCATTTTGCGCACCCTGATTAACATATTTGAGCGCATCGCTATATTCGACACCGGCGGCATCTTTGAAGGTGCTATCGGATTGGCTCTT
>CAKZQV010000595.1 GCA_937141895.1 uncultured Verrucomicrobiota bacterium | reverse complement strand
GCGCCGCCGGAAACCACCAGACGCAGTTTACCTCCCAGACCATCCCGCACCTTTTTGCCGACCACCTTGGCCAGCCCGGCATTAAACATAAACTTCGCGATTTTTTTCGAATTCACATTCGCCATCACGCGCGCCAGCATTTTTTCCAGCAGCAGCGGAACCGCACACATAATCGTCGGCGAGGTCTCCACCATATTGGCTTTAATCGTTTTCAGATTTTCCACAATCGTCACCTGACAGCCCACATAGATCGTCGCCAGTACCGTCGTTGTAAATGCAAACGAATGGTGCAGTGGAAGAATCAGCACCACATTATCGTTTTCCAAAAATGGAACGGCCTTGAGGATACTGTCCACATTGGTCATAAAATTATGATGGGTCAGCACCGCCCCTTTCTGCCGCCCTGTAGTGCCTGAAGTATAAATGAACGACGCCGGCGACGAGGCCGTCGGTCCCATGCGGTCAAACGCGCGCCCCTGAGCCAGCGCCTTCTCGCTCACCTGCTCAAACAAATCGCCGTAAAATTTACAATCCAGCTTATCGCACAAATGCGCATTTTTCTCGGCGCAGTCCAGCATGACCAGATGCTTCAGGCTGACAATCTGATCCTTCATCTCCGACAGCGTCTCCGCCATGCGGCAGGATGCAAAAGCCACCACCACCCCGCAGTCGCGGAAAATATGCCGGACCTCACTCTCCCGCAGCTTAGCATCCACCGGCACCGCAATGGCCCCGATTCCGACGATTCCGTGGTACAGCTCAAACCACTCCGGCGAGTTTTCACGATAGATCGCCACGCGGTCACCCTCCAGCACACCCAGCTCAGCCAACATTTCCGAGACATGCCAAACCCGCTCTCTCAGCCCACTGAAGGAACGGGTTTTCCAGGATCCATCCTGCTTAAATTTAAGAGCAATCTCATCCGGACGCTCCGTCGCAGACCGGTTCAAGCAATCCTTAATCGTCATCAGTTCTCTCCGTTAAACCGAGTGATTTTGTCACATATTCACTGAAGTTGTAAAATAAGAAAGCCGCCCAATGGGCGGCTTTTCTTCCAAACACTGGAAAAATGGTCTAAGCCAGTTTTACGTTAATCGGTGTTTCATTCAGCAGGTTTTCAGAAACCGGGCAGCGGTGATCGACCTCATGAACAAAGGCCAGTTTTTCTTCATCGCTCAGATCCGCATCCACATCCACGGAAATCGTCATGCCTTCAAAACCAATGCGCCCGTCAATCGGCTTCCCCAGCAAGCCATCCGTATCCAGATCACCTTCCACCTTAATCGTCATGCCCCGCAGATTAATCCGCTGCTGCATCGCTACAATCCGGCCGATGGTTCCAATACAGCCCGCCAGCGAAACCAGCACCAGTTCCAACGGCGTCGGTCCGGCATCGGTACCCCCCGCATTCGTCGGCTGATCAATCACCACTTTATGTCCGCGCACATCGCTTTCAATTACAAATTTATCGTTCAGTTTGGATTCTACAGAAACCGTCTTCTTCGCCATCATTCTCTCCTGTTGGTTGAGCAAAAAAGCTGACATAAAAATGCCGGCTTTCCAATCATTGCATCACGCTTAGCGCCATTCGTGTTTGGGGTAGCGGCCTTTAAGTTCTTTCTTCAGCATCGGATATGAATTGGCCCAGAACGATTTCATATCCTGCGTTTTCTGCTGCGGCCGCTGATTCGGTGCCAGCGCCTCCACCATCACCGGAATCAAACCGAATCCAATGGTTGGAACTTCATTCAAATCATACAGCTTCTGAATGGTCGCCGATACAACGGGCGGCTGACCCTCTTCATAGCGGACCTTTACATTCAGCCCGCTCGGAAGCTTAATCCGTTCCGGCGCCTGTTTATCAATCAGCTCCAGCTGCGCCGGATTCAACCACGATTTCACCGTCTTCCACACATTGCGCTCTTTCAGATCTTTTTTACAAACGGCCCCCAGGCAGATCTCCTGAATCATCGCCCGTCGCGCCTCATCATCAATTTTCGGAATACCGTAATCCGGGCACCCCGCCGCCAGGCAGTTGACTCGCGCGATCCACTTTTCCACCTGGTCGTCCCACTTATAGAGATCCAACCGTCCGGCAATCACTTCTTCCGCAATAATCTCCGCCGCCTGATCCTTATCCACCTCCGGGCTCATCTTCGACTTCAGTTCCAGACCGCGGAACGATGTCCAATGTTTGGAAAAAACGCGCTTCGTTCGCGGATCATAAACGACCTCCGTAACCTCTTCGATATCCGCAGGAAACAGCTCCTCCAACCACGCCTCTTCCACCGCTGTGCAGAGGTTCAGTTTCACATTCAGATCGCGCCCCTCAATTTCCGTAATTTCCGCCGCAACAATCAGTTCCGCATCGCGCACCACCGACTCCCGATCCACGGAACCGGATCGATCATGCACCACCGCACAATTGAGCGTGCCTTTATCCCGCCGTTTCGCCACCTGATCCGAAAACGCCAGCAGAATGCACTTCTGCAGATCTTCATCGGTCGGCGCGCGGGTATTGATTTCCAGCCCTTCGCGTTTCGCTATTTTCATGAATCGTTCATACAACGGTTTAACCGTACGCGCCGCGCCGGCATGGACGCCCAGCTTGCGGCATTCATCCACGCGATAGCCATTCTGATCCGCAAAACTCCACGCCCGCATCAGCCGCTTAAAATCCGAACCATCATCCTCGCCCAGCACATCTTCGCGCTGACCCCGGGTCTGTTTTCCTTTATTCCGTTCCAGGATCGAACGCCCCTGCGTCAGTGCTGCAATCAAACACGCCTGACGCACACAGTGATATTCCCCGCCCGCCAGCAACATGCGCGCATAACGCGGATGCATCGGGAACGAAACCATCTGTTTTCCAATGCCTGTAAGTTTACCGGCATGATCCAGCGCCCCCAGATCGGTCAAAAGCGTAAGGGTCCGGCTCAGCGATTTCGGGTCCGGTTTTTCCAACCATTGGAAGTTTTCAACATCGTCGATGCCGCCTGCTTTTAACGTGAGCACCACTTCCGACAAATCATGTCGCAAAATTTCCGGCAGTTCCTGCATCGGCCGCGCCACATGTTCCTGCTCCGTCCATAACCGATGACACGTTCCCGGTGCCGTACGGCCCGCACGTCCGGCGCGCTGATCCGCCGAAGCCCGGCTGATCCGTTCAATCAAAAGCGTATCAATCCCACGATTTGAATCAAACCGCGCAATACGCGCCAGACCGGAATCGATGACGATACGAACGCCGTCAATGGTAATCGACGTTTCCGCCACGTTGGTCGAAACAATGCACTTGCGCTGATTACATTCGCCCACCGCTGCATCCTGCTGCTGCGGCGGCAGCTCGCCGTGCAGCGGCATAACGGAAAAACCGCGCGCGCAGCGTTTCGACCGAATTGCTTCCACCGTTCGGGAAATTTCATAGGCGCCCGGCATAAAGACCAGAACATCGCCCTCGGCGCCCGATTCAATGGCACGTTCAAATGCATCGGCCGCCGCATCCCAAACCCGATCCTTTTTAAAATCCATCCGTTTCCGGGCATAGGCCATATCCACCGGATACATCCGACCTTCACTCTTCAGCTCTGTGCACGGCGTCAGGTATTCACGCAACGGCCCGGCATCAAGCGTCGCTGACATCACAATCACCTTAAGGTCCGGCCTCGACTGCTGCAGGTGCAGTGCGCGGGCCAGTGTGATATCGCCGTAAATATGCCGCTCATGAAATTCGTCAAAAACAATGGTGGAAATGCCGCGCAAGTCGGGGTCCGATAAAAACTGGCGCAGCAGAATACCTTCGGTCACATAACGAATCTGGGTTTTGGCCGAAATGGCTGACTCCATCCGAACCTGATAGCCCACTTCTCCACCCAGCGGTTCATTACGTTCATACGCCACGCGCTTGGCCAACAACCGTGCCGCCAGTCGCCGCGGCTGCAGCACCACCACTTCCCCGGCC
>CAKZQV010000594.1 GCA_937141895.1 uncultured Verrucomicrobiota bacterium | reverse complement strand
AACCAGAGTTTCGTCCAGCACTTCCTGCGGTAAAAGGCCCCAAAGATTACACAGACTTCCTTGAGCGTATGGTTCAGACCGATTCGATTCTGAGCTCGTCGGGACTCGAACAGGAATTTATTAAGCAAAAGATTGCGCAGACCCCTCCGGAAAAAAGTTGCCCAGCACCTCAAACGCTCCAGCGGGCCCTGCGTTATAACATCCTCCTTGGAGTGACCACCGATTCGCTGCGGGATCTTGCGATGCGAGTGGCCGACAGCCCATTGCTTCAATGGTTTACGTTTACCGGGTTTGTAGACATCGCCAAGCCCGTTTCCAAAAGCACCATTGAACGTTTTGAAAAAATGTTTGAAGCCGAGGAGATCGGCCGCCTCATCCATGGGTTAAATCAGATTATGGCTGATGAACAAAAAGCCGCTGAGCTGCTCTATCAGCAGACCGCTTTGCGGTTTGATGAAGTCTTCGCCGATTCGACCTGCGTGAAAGCAAACATTCATTTTCCGGTCGATTGGGTATTGTTACGTGATGCCGCACGCACATTGGTGAAGGCGATTAGCCTGATCAGGCAGCAGGGCCTGCGCCATCGCATCGGATCGCCGGAGCAGTTCATGAACAAGATGAATAAGCTGTGCATTGAGATGACGCATACGCGCAAGCGACCCGACGCTAAAAAAGCGCGTAAGGCGATCTTAAGAAAGATGAAAATACTCATGCGAACGATTGAATCCCATGCGGCCAATTATCATGAACTGCTTTCTATGCGTTGGCAGGAAACTGGGTGGAGTGAACTGGAAAAAGAACAGGTTCTCGTCCGCATGCAAAATGTTCTCGACCTGCTGCCGCAGGCCATTCATTAGGCCCATGAACGGATTATCGGCGAGCGTCGGATAAAAAACTCAGACAAAGTGCTCAGCCTGTATGAAGACGATATTCATGTTTTGGTACGAGGAAAGTCCGATGCCGAAGTTGAATTCGGAAACGGTCTCTACCTGGCCGAGCAGGCCGACGGCCTCATGGTGGACAGGAAATTTATGAAAGATCAGCCCGTCAGCGACAGCAAACGGGTTAAAGAGAGTACCGCCCGATTACAGACCGCATACGGAACCCTGCGCTCCTACACCGGAGACCGAGGATTCGATGCCCCGCAAAACACAACCCATCTCGAAGAGCTCCATACCATCAATGCGATCTGTCCGCGATCAGTATCCCGTCTCAAAGAGCAACTGGAAGACGACGAATTCTGCAGGCTTCAAAAGCGCAGAGGCAGCACGGAGGCACGAATCGGGTTGTTCAAGAATGCCTACCTCAATCGTCCCATGAAAAGTAGAGGATTCGTTAACAGAGAACGCCGGATCGTCTGGAGCATTCTGACACACAACCTCTGGAAGCTCGCCGGGATAGCCATAAAAAACCAAAGCAGGCTTCTCGCAGACGCGGCGTAACCAGTTAATTTCCACAGATCGTCCCAACTCAAAAGAACCCTTGTGCCCATAAGTTGTCAAAAACAGATAATGACGGCCCAGAAGAGAGCACAAAGAAAGTTAAACAGAGAATATCTACCTTTTAGCCCCGACCGAATTTTGAGGGGAAAACAAAACCGGTAAATTTGGGACAGGCTCTAAATATCATCTAAAGGCCACGCCTACGCCATAATAGTCCTGCTTTTCGGTATAATTAGACAATGTGTTCATGGGTCCGATATGGGCTCGCGCATACAGTGGAATGCTTATGTTTTGACCCCATAAACTGAAATCAATCGGTAAAAATAATTCAATATTAAAAGAGTCTATTTCCGCGAACTCGCGACCGAATGTCCACTCAGCTCCCAAGCCAACATTCCTGATGATTTTTCCCACATGCCATGTGCTGTACAAATTCATCACCACGAGATCGTAATCCTCAATCGAAACATCTGTGCCTGCAAGATTGCTCCAATAAACATCCGAATCATCGGTCAGATAATATTTTCCGCTTAGTATAAACCGGGTGTGCCATACATTTTCAGAGCTCACAACAGGGTTAGAATCTCCAAAATCAAAAACCCCTTCCATCGAAATAAAATTTGCCGACCTGCTGATTCCGTCAAAGTATCGGTAGTTACCGTTATTATAGGCAACCTGCGCTGCATATTGACCATCATTCGGGCTTCCCGGGCGGTCTATAATTGCCTCCGCCTCTTTAACCTGACCATTTGAGCGATGCTCAATTCCAAAATCCAGCCAGGTTAGGTAGATAGGAGTATTTAATAATTCACTTTTAAAGTGTTTACGCAAGTGGACTGCGGGATTGTTCAGTCTGTTTACCACCGGCGAGGAATCTCTTACAGCGGCCCAATACAAATCAAACTGTCCTGTATAAGCGAAAAATGCTTCCCAGCCATTGTTTAGTAATTTTCCCGTATCCCAGAAAGAGTATTTGAATGAATACTGAACACCTAATGGCGGATTATCGTCTTTTCCATCTGGAGTATATTTAATAATAGCGAAGGTTGTGTCGTAGATGGAAAACCTTCCCGATGAGTATCCCCAGTACGAATTGTGGGAATTTTGACGAGAACGGGCGAGTTGCTTTTTCTCCACCGCACTCAACTCAGCTAAATTGATTTGATTTGTAATGCTTCCGGATCGCATGGCATTCGCCCAGACCTGATCGATTGTGATAAATGGCAAACCTAGTACTACCAACAATACGATATTGACCTTTTGCATGCGTTCCTCCTTGATCGCTTAACCATATTTTAAGCGGCATTTATTTGTTCTTTATTTTTCACGATATGCTTTTCGGCAACGACGGCAAAAGCGGCTCCGAAGAGCACGACTTGCACAGATATATAAGCCCAGAGCAGAAAGACGACCATGAAACTGATAGAACCGTAGACCGATTCGAGACTGGTGTTGGTCATCCAGGTCAGCATGAGAAAACGCTCCGCGAGAAAAAGTGGTGCGGTGAGCAGGGCTCCGTAGGTGATGCCTTTCCAAGAGAGTTTGCGGGCAGGGAGATGGTGGTAGATTCCACAGATCGCGAGCGTTAGTATGGCTAGCGAAATCACAATGCCCAACAGACGCGATAGTGCATTGATGAAGGGGAAATCCAGATCAATTTCCGAGCGCATATAATAGAATACAACGCCGACAAGAGCAGAAGCCAGTATGAGTACGGTAGTTGCCAGCACAAACCCGGCATCGACCAGTACGGAAAACCAGCCGGAGCGGTTGTTTTTTCCATCCTCTTCTGTATGGAAAATCCCGTTGATCGTCTCACGCATATGACCGACTGCATTGATGCCGCCGGAGAAGAGCATGTAGGCTCCAATGAAATAGCTGAGCAAACCGGACTTCGGTAACGAAAAATTATCCAACAGCGATTCGATCG
>CAKZQV010000593.1 GCA_937141895.1 uncultured Verrucomicrobiota bacterium | reverse complement strand
CCTTTTTTTGGCTATTATGAACATTCGGCTCTTTTCTTTACTTTCTGACATATCCCTTGGTTTGGAGGCCAAGGGGTCAGGTCTGAATTTTTAATATTCACCCCATCGCCCTACGCCCCCCCCCCGCGCGCGGCGACGCACAGCTTTTAACCACGCCCTTCTCAAAGCGTCCAACCGCCTTCCCGAAAGACAGATTAAATTCAAATGTTGAATATTCAGACCTGACCCTGGCCTTTCTGGCCTTTCAGACCCTGGCCTTTCACTGGCCTTTCACTCTTTCACACGCACAAATAAAATGCCGATCATCGCGGCAAAAATACCTGCTACCGCCAGCAGAAGCGGGAAAACCACCAGCTTGAGCCGGAACGCATCACTTCCCGCAACGCTCACACCGAGCACCATTGCGCCGATAACGGAACCGACATACGATTCAAAAAGGTCTGCGCCCATACCCGCAACATCACCTACATTGTCGCCTACATTATCGGCGATGGTGGCCGGATTCCGGTGGTCGTCTTCGGGAATACCCGCCTCCACCTTTCCAACCAGATCGGCGCCCACGTCCGCGGCCTTTGTAAAGATGCCCCCGCCCACACGCGCAAACAACGCCATGGAACTGGCTCCCAGACTGAATCCTGTAACAATCGGCAGAATCTGCCCGCCCATCACCTCAATCGAAGAGCCTAAAAAATGTCTGGCCGGAAAAAGAAGGATACAAAAACCCAGCATGGAAAGTCCGACGACACTCATACCCATCACACTGCCGCCGGAAAAGGCCACCTTGAGGGCGGGAATCAGGCCGCCCTGCGCGGCGTGGGTGGTGCGCGTATTGGCGGCAGTTGCCACCTTCATGCCGATGAATCCCGCCAGCGCCGAGGCGGAGGCCCCGACCACGAAGGCCAGTGCCTGAAATTTTAAGGTCCCCTGATTGGCCACGGCGAGGAACGCGGAAACAATGAACACAAAGGGAATGAGAACCTTGTACTCGCGCGTCAGAAAGGCCATGGCCCCATCCGCAACAAACCCGCCGATCTTAACCAACTTCGGATTTTCGACCGGCAGCTTAAAAATCCAACGCGATTTTAACGCCGCATAGCCCAATGCAAGAAAACTTCCTGCCGCAACGATCAGCAAGGTCCAACTGAATAGATCCATTTAACTCTCCTCGTAATAAAAAAGCGGGCCATGCCGGGAATATACATTATGGACACGATTGAAGACATTTGCTGCAGCGTGCGCCGGGCAGCAACCGGCATTAAATTGCGGAAGAGTTCCATGAAATGGAGAAATAAGGAATAACGCGGATGTTGTCAAGCGCGCTATCTTCGCTCTTGAGTATTCCGTTTGCCTCTGTCTATATACCCACTATCAATGGGGTATTTTTAAATACCTCAAAACGGGAAAGGATAAATCAATGGAACCGACAAGACTGTATCTATCGATGATTCCGGAAGCGCTGGTTGCATCCATGCTTCCGCCGGAAGAGTTCGGGCGCTATCTAGCCGTGGGCTCGCACAAGCGTTCAAGCAGTGCGGCGATCTATTTCGAGATCAATCCGGATTTCAGAAGCGACTTCTTCAATATGGAAATCGTTAAGGAGCGTTGTGTGGCGCATGCTGACGGCTCGCCGAAACATTCGCTCTATCTCGGTATCTACCGCGTACTCGAACACATCCCGCTTGAAGCGCTTGGAAAACTTTATCTGACGACCCGAGATGGCCAGGTTCTTGCTCTTGACCAAAGCGAACTTCCCCCCAGCTCCCACGCGGCACACTACCTGTACGACGAAATATGCCCTGTACACCCGCTCATCGCAAGCAATCTCGACCCTGCTGCATTTGCTGCATTTGTTACCGATCCGGGATCCCCGCTATGTGTCCCTAAAATCTTTTTCGCAGAGCTCGACCCATCCGTTTTTATCGGTTCCGACCGAACGGCAGAAGACCTCCCCGCCATTCACAACATGCCCGAACGCATCAAAGAATGCTTCAGCAACCTCGATGAAGCGGGCAAACCGACGAAAACGGTTGACCGGACCCGTTCGCTCACGTTCCGATGGAACCACATCAAAAGCGGCTATTTCATCGGCGATGGGAAAACGCTGCTGTACTACCCCTTCCCCGACGCTGAAACCCTCGACCGCCATCATCATACATGGTGGCGATCCGCTACACTTTAATCTGCCGGAGACTTCGATGTGAATGCCGGCATTACTTCCATCCGGTGAGTCGCGTCCATTGCGATTGCGTCCACCTTTGCCCTGCTCTTCGCGCATCGTATCCCTGTTTATAGCATTTCCTTTGAGATGTTATGAAATGAGCAAAAAAGGATGCGCTCGAAACCTTTGGTCTGACTCAAGGGTGAGTGAAATCATCAAACGGATGGATTCTTTGTTCTGGGGTAAGAATCAAGAAAGGCGTTTATTGCAGGCCCTGTCTGCTCCACGTTTAACTGGGGCTGACAGCAGTATCAGCCTTTTTCTTAGCCCAGTTGAAGCTGGATATTTCGGCAAACATATTGCTTTCCGGCAGCGACACTCTCAATTCCAGGTACTAATTCTTCGAATGCCGCCTGCTTGCTGATATATCCGGAAGCGCCGGCCCGAAAAGCGGCTTTGACCAGCGAGGTATCTACATAATTTGAAATAATCAATATTTTGATCGAAGGGCTTATCTTAACCAGTTCAGCCGTGGTTTCTATTCCGTTCAGGCCCGGCATGTGCATATCCATCGCGACCACATCGGGAGCCTGTTGCTTCACAGATTCGATCGCCTCTTCTCCGCTGGCCGCCTCTGTGACGACGGACCATCCAGAATGAGCCGTAATATGTTCCGTTAGCGCTTCTCGCGTGAGGTCATGATCATCGACCAGCATAATTCTTGTTTCATGATTTGAATTATGAGGGTGGCTATCGGTAGGGTTTGAGTGATCTTGCATCTTACATTCCTGTTTACTACTTGCTAGGCATCCAGCATGGTGATGCCCTCGCTGATGGCATATTTGGTTAGTTCTGCCACACTGTGCAGATCCAGCTTTTCCATAATATTGCGTCTGTGTGTCTCGATGGTTTTGATGCTGACCCCCAGAACATCCGCCATCTCTTTGGTTGATGAGCCTTCACTGAGCAGTTGGAGCACCTCACGTTCACGGTCGGTCAGCATGATGAAGGCCGAGTCTTTGCCGGATGCTGCGGTTAATTCCACATATTCATCCACGACACCCTGAGCAATTTCGGGACTCAGATACTTTCGGTTGGCCATCACCTCATGCACGGCGCGCGTCAGCTCTTCATAAGCGCGCGTCTTAAGAATATAAGCCGAGGCACCGGATTCCAGCATTTGGCGGACGAACTCCTTGTTGAGATGCCCGGAC
>CAKZQV010000592.1 GCA_937141895.1 uncultured Verrucomicrobiota bacterium | reverse complement strand
TCTTTTTTGATCACATGAAGGACAACACGATCTTTGGCGGCAGGAGAAAGCGACAGCGAAACACTACACATCACTTGTCCGAGCTGCAACACAAAATCACGATAAACCATCCATTCCATCCACGATATAAAGAGAAGTTTACGTTTCATTCTTACGGCCGCCCCGGTGGCAGAATAGAAATCGTTATCCTTATGGATGAAACTCAAAAACTTCTCAGCGTGCCACTCAGTTGGACTGATGCATGTGCCGGAGATATTTATAAAAAGATTTCATCTGGTCATTGCTGGTTTAGGATTCCCGATCTTATTCGATTACGTTCACTTGTTGATGCATTGCTTGGTGCATAGAAGGGAGTGTAAATGAAAATATGTCGTAAGAGTAAATCAAATAACGCCTTTTACCTACACGAAGGCATGGGCATACATTCATTAAAATACACTTATGTCCTTGATTTAGAGTACAATATCTCAATAGCGACCCTTGACACGGGTATTGTAATGACATATTTTAATTAACTCTTAACTACGGTACATTCCTGGAGGATGCTATGATCAATTCTGAGCGAAAAAGTAAAAAAGATGTATTGCGTGAGTCTTGCTGCCTTAATCCTGAACCTGAATCTGTCAAGGATCATAACTTTAAGACCAATGATTTTTTTGATCCCCACGACCTGCTTCAGGTTAAATATGAAATGCTGCGAAAAGTGAAAGTCGACAAAATACCGGTAAATAAATCCGCTTCCGATTTTGGCTTCTCACGTGTATCCTATTATCAAGTACATAAGGCATTTGATACTCAGGGTTTTGTTGGATTGCTTCCCAAAAAACGCGGTCCGAAAAATCGACATAAACTCAGTGTTGAAATAATGGATTTTATCAACGAACTAAAGCAGAAACGCAGAATAAGCCCACAAGAAATAGCCAAAAAGATTGATCATGCTTTTCATGTGTCTGTGCACCCCAGGAGTATTCAACGAGCCTTAGCTGCTCTGAAAAAAAAACGCCATGAATGATACCAATAGGGAGTTACTCTCAAAAAGTACCCCCCAAAAACTACAGCATCGCTATGAACAGCTACGTAAACTATGGTGTGAAAGAAAACAATTAACAAAAGAGAACGAAACAATTATCAAATCAGGAGTATATGCGTGGATGATTGCATGGAAGCCCTATGAAAATACGGTAGACACAAATCACACGAGAGTAACAAAAATGAAGAGTATCCCTGGCGGTGCTGAAGCAATCTCCCCGGATATACCTATGAATGGATATGTCAATATCCTGGCAGGAATGATACTTACCCTTATCAAGGAGGAGGTTTTATGAATGCGATAGCTGAACAGAAAGTCGATAGCCACCATCTCGAGCGTGATGCCTATGTGTACATTCGTCAATCAACCATGCGGCAGGTTCTTGAACATACCGAGAGCACCAAACGACAGTATGATTTACGTCAACAGGCAACTTCCCTAGGTTGGCCATCGGAGCGCATTGTCGTTATCGATGACGATCTTGGAGAATCGGGAGCGTACTCTGGGCGTGAAGGATTTGGAAGGTTAGTGAGTGATGTTGGCTTAGGAAAAGCCGGTATTGTTTGCAGTCTTGAGGTTTCCCGCTTTGCCCGAAATTCGAGTGACTGGCACCGGTTACTTGAAATTTGTGCGCTAACCGACACCTTAATACTTGACGAAGAAGGTATCTACAATCCGGCACATTTTAATGATCGATTACTTCTTGGCCTTAAGGGAACAATGAGTGAAGCAGAACTGCACGTTATCCGTGCCCGACTTGTCGGCGGTATGATCAATAAAGCAAAACGCGGTGAGTTGCAGATGCGATTACCAATAGGATTTATCTATAAGACAAAAGAGGAAGTCTGTCTTGATCCTGATAAAGAAGTACAGGATGCCATACGCCACTTTTTTACATTATTCCGCCGTGCCGGCTCATTACTCCAAACCGTTCGCAGCTATAATAAAGAAAAGTTACTTTTTCCGGTCCGTCTTCATACTGGTCCGCATAAAGGCGATTTGTTCTGGCAATCGTTAACCGTAAGCAAAGCTGCCCAGGTAATCCACAATCCACGATATGCGGGGGCTTTCGTATATGGACGCAGACAGACAATACGATGGGCAAGCCCAAATAAACCACGGATGAAACTCGTGAGCCCCGACAAATGGATTGCACTGGTAAAAGATGCACATCCCGGCTATATTAGCTGGAATGATTATGAGGAACATATAAAAATATTAGAGCAAAATAGAAATTGTGGTCCCGAGTTAAATCGCTGTGCACCCCGAGAAGGACCTGCGTTACTCCAGGGTATAATTTATTGTGGTATATGCGGTAAAGCGATGACCGTGCGTTATTATACTAAAAAATCGGGTATCAGGCCTTATTATATATGTCGAGGACAGGGAGAATCTGTTGGGTGCATAGGATGCCAAAGTATACCGGGAGCATCAATTGATGATGCTATCGGTAATCTACTTATGACATCGATTAATACCCATTCGTTGGATGCGGCCATTTGCGTTCATGACCAAATCCAGGCCGATCAGCGTAAAACAGAGGAACTTCACAAAGTACATATCGAACGACTCATCTATGAATGTGAATTAGCACGACGACGCTATATGGCAGTGGATCCGGATAATCGGCTTGTCGCTTCATCACTTGAAGCCGATTGGAACCAGAGAATGCGCGAACTCCGCGAGTCTCAGGAAGAGTTGAAACGGCAGCAAGCTGGAAACAAACAGATCCTTAACGAGCTAATGCATACGAAAATAAAGCAGCTTGCCGCTGATTTCTCTCTGGTATGGAACCATACCCGTACAGAACATCGTGAACGTAAGCGCATGATTAGGCTTTTGGTAGAAGATGTTACGGTGCGAAAGCAAACAGATACAATTATGCTGTATATTCGATTCAAGGGAGGGAAAACCCAAACACTTGAAATACCAAAAATGCAGCCACATTGTGACATGATAAAGATTGACAAAAAGGTCGTAAGTGAAATAGATCGTCTTCTTGAAAACCATACCAACAGCGAAATTGCGGATATTCTTAATAGTAAATCACTGGCTTCGGGAACGGGGAAGTCATTTGACGCCTTGCGGGTAAGGATGGTATACCGGGCATATACATTAAAAAGCCACTATGCGCGATTACGTGATCGTGGTTGTTTAACTGGAAAAGAGATTGAGCAGCGGTATGGAATTTGTCGATATACGGTGGTAAAATGGAGA
>CAKZQV010000591.1 GCA_937141895.1 uncultured Verrucomicrobiota bacterium | reverse complement strand
GATTTTTCGTTCCCGACGAATACCGTGAAAACCGAGGCGACACCCAATACAGAAATGGTGCTGATTGCCGATGTCAACCTCGACCTGCTTAAGGAACTGCATTCGCGCGGCAGTGTTCGCAATTTGAAGGATCGACGAAAAGATCTATACCGTATTGAGCAGGCCGCACGGCTGAAAAAAGGGGCTGACTGATGGCCATTATCCGGCGATCTGTCGGACAATGCCCCGCATCAGGAAACCGAGCAGGTCGGAGCCGGTAATAATTCGTCGCTCCTGATCGCTCCACAGCAGAATCACATCCTGCCGAATATTGTCATCGCCCACGGCAACCTCGAGTTTGCCGAGAATCTGCGAAAGCCGCGTCTTTCGATCATAGACCATTACGGGTCGGTGGCAGTGCTCCATCGGATCGACCGCTTCGTGGCTGAAGAGAGCCGCCGAAAGAAACGACGCACTATCCAACGTATAGGTCGGCTTTCCATCTGGATCAATGAGAACGACCCAGCGTTTTGCCGAGGATTGGACTTTTTGCAGAAAAGGGTCTTCTGAGGTCGGGGCATAAGGCGGAAACACCGGATGCCGATTTTCCACGGGCAGTTCCATAATACTGGCTGGATCAATCGGCTCGCCTTCTTCCGTAACCAGCAAATCGTCCAAGGCTAGAAAATTGACGGCGCCCCGCCCTTCGATATGCCCGACGTCAGACTCCGGCGCTTTGATATGCTGTTTAAGCACCGCCATGATTTCTTCTTCCGGCAAATAGTTGATCCCTTCTTTGCCGAGCCATTGATCCAGCAGCCACGCGGTGGGCTTGGCCACGGGATAGAGAATAATTTGGTAGAGCTTCAGCAAGGGCGACAGCAAACTGGCCACTCGGAGGGAGTGCCGCGAAAAATAGGCCTGTGGGATAATTTCGCCGCATAGGGTGATGACGATGGTGGAAAAGAAAAAGCCAATCAATCCCGCCATGACCGAGTCCGAGAGGAGGGCTAGCAAAACATTGGTCGATACGTTCCCCCAGAGAATGGTGGTCAGCAGAAAGTTGGAATCCTGCCGCATCGCGAACAGTTTTTTGGCTTTCTCATTTCCGGTATCCGCCATGGCCTGTAGTCGCAGCGCACTCAGACCAAACATCGCAAGGTTGAGTCCTGAAAAAATTCCGGACTGAATGACCAGAAGAAAAATTCCGATCCACGTCAATATATTCGAGGTCATGCCACTCCAGTTTTGTTTATTGAGCCGAGGGCCAGAAGATTACCCTAAAAACGCGCGGATTTCCTGCATCATTTCGTGAAAGTGATGCGCCGCCAGCCCATGGCCATCTTCATACACCGTGAGACGACTGTCCAGTAGATGAGCATCTAGCCACTGCGCTGCGCCGAGTGGAATAATCCGGTCTTCCGAGCCATGGAAAAGCTGCACCGGGATTCCAAGGGTTGGAACTTTCGCGCGGACATCAGATTCCAATAGATATTCAAGTCCAGCAACCAGGTCCTCCAATTTTTCTTTACCACCCGCTACGCTGGAGAACTCGGAGTCACTGAGGGGGTTGGCATCTCCGTGTCTCTGTATCTCTGTGGTTAGAATTGGATCATACGGATAATGTACATTCTTAAAAAATTCGATCAGGACCGCTTCCGGATTCCGCTTCAGTTGGAGGATCATTCGTTTCAGGATTTTTTCATGCGCACCGCAAGGATAGTTTTCTCCTGCACAAAATTTTGCCGTCGAAGAAATCAGTACCAGTTTTTGACAGGTTTCCGGCAGATGTTCGATCGCCAGCAGTCCACCCATCGAGCCGGTTACAATACAATCCACATCGGGAATTTGCTGCGTTTTCAGCACCTCATTCCCGGTCATCAATTCAACGTCAAACTGATTGCTCAGCGCATTGCCCAGCGGCCGAATCGCTTCAATCCCATGCGCCCATCCTGAAATGACTAAAACTGAATACATGCATTTATTGGTTTATGAATGAATTAAGCTTCTCAACTAATTCGTTTACTTTGGTGCATGGATTTTGGGAATGATGAGGGGTTCCAATATGTGATTCTTGAAGTTGTATTGCACGCTGCACGGCATCGGCTTCATTGCCTTTTTCTTTCAGCTTAGAATGCATGTCAGGGTCGTTCTTCTGATATGGCGTGCCCAGATGTTTTGTTAAACAATCTTTATACTCGGTACGACTCATAGCAGATTGCCGGGCTACAAAATGTAAAATGTACCAGAGTTCGAATGCTTCATTCGACCATGCAACTTTCATTCCCATTGCTTCAGCACTGTGAATGGCATTGTCAAATTTATCAGGCTCAAAACTATCTTTATCGAAAACCACCCATACCTCATCATACGGATAGTCAGTTTTCTTTTTTTTGTCACGAATCCCTTGGGCATGATTGACTAAGCTTTGGGTATTGAATCCCTGTCCGTCGACATCAATTACCTCTGCTATGTGCTTCGGCATCAGGGCTTTGATGCTATCAAAATAATTAGGTTCAGTTTTAGAGCCTTCACATACGATTAGTAGCCGTTCTCGTTGTGGTCGTACATCAACCAGACGTGTTGATGGTTTTTTTTTCGCCCATGCTTTACCTTGGTCTGTGAGTTTAACCGGCTTACCCATTGACCGAATCCTCTTGCATAAGAAGTTTCTCAAATTCACCTAGATAGGGAACTGCACCATATTTCCCTTTAAAGTAATCTTTTTCGTACCGGGCATCTTTTCGAACTTTTCGATCTGTTCCATCTTCACGATGAACTTTGATCTCTGCCAGTGAATATAAATCTGTGGCTTGTTGTTGATTTTTCTCGGCAAACCAGACCTGATCTCTTCTGAATTTGACGTGTTCTAGCAAATTTGTATCGTGTGTCGCGAAAATGAGCTGGGCACCTTTTGGATTTGTAGCCTCTGAATGATAGAGTCGAACAATCATACGAGTTAGTAAGGGGTGCAGTTTGGCTTCTAGTTCGTCCACAATGAGAATACTGCCTTTGTTCAAGCTTTCTAGTATTGGCCCGGCCAGTCGGAAAAACTTTTGTGTGCCTTCTGACTCTTCTTGTTCGAACTTCAAGGATACAAACCCAGAGGGTTTTCCATTGGAATATTTCTTATGAATGCTAGCCAAGGAGATTCTGCTTTTAGGAAGATTCTTGGTGAAATCGTTAAAGGCTTCTTCAGTCAGAGCTTCACGCAGACCAGATATGTCGAGTTCTTCTTCAGTCGCAATAATATCCTCAATCCCAAGATCTGCCTTTTGGATAAGCTCAATGAGTTTTATTTTTTTATTATCATCCTGAATCATATGGGAAGATAATTGAGCATAATTCATTTCGCGTAACCCATGAGCCATTCGAAGGTTGCTAAACCATTTGATGATTAGTCCGGCAAGTTCTCCATTAAAGTTGGCCACAACAGACAGGAACAATGCATTGTCACGCGTTTTTCCTTCAAGTCCCTCTCCTTCTGAAAAGGCGTGGCGTACGTCAATTCCATCGCCTTCTCTGAGGAAGAGAGGCTTCTCTGTATCTTTCTTTGCTTCAAGTAACCATTCCGCAATGACGGCGGTTTGATCTGCCTGAAAACCATAGCGGTATCGAATTCCATTTAATAAGAATACAACCTGAAAACTGCAGGGTAACTTTTCGGTGGCAGTATCTAACTTGAATGGAGATACATCGATTGGTTCATCAGCTTGGCCTTCCTTGGAAGAGTTAATGACAAACCATTTCATATAGGCCATTGCTCCAAGCAAGTTTGACTTTCCGCTAGCATTGGCACCGTAGATAACAGCGCTCTTTAGGAGCGCTGTTCTTTCTGTGGTAATAACATTGGTTTCACAATGCTCACTTACTTGACCTGAAGCCACCATGCTCAGAGTTTTGGAGTCGCGGTAAGACAGGTAGTTTTCAATTTGGAATTCAATCAACATATTCAATATTCCGTTAATTTGAGAAAATATCTCATAAATAATGGATTAACATGGTTATTAGACATCAGGGCAAGAGATTTCCGAGAGTATTATATGCCCATGGTGGGTTTCAGATTCTTGATGATGATTTTGGCGGCGCGTTCTAGGTCGTCGACAAGATGGGCGAGGGTGATGGAAATGCGCAGGCGTGCGGTGCCCGGCGGAACGGTCGGCGGTCGGATGGCGGCGCAGATGATGTTTTCCTCACGCAGTTTTTGGGAAATGACCATCGCTTTTTGATTATCACCGATCAGGATCGTGATGATCGGGCTTTGGCTGTTCATGGTATCGAGTCCGGCTTCGTGAAGGAGTGACCGAAAAAAGTCGGCATTCGCCTGCAGAATATATCCAAGCCTCGGAGAAGCTTCCAAAACGTCCAGAGCGCCGAGTGCCGCGCCGATGACCGCCGGGGGCGGGGCGGTCGTGTAGATAAACGCGCGGGAGGTATGAACCATCAGTTTTCGGAGGTTTTCCGAGCAGGCCACATAACCGCCGTATCCGGCCATTGCTTTGCTCATCGTGCCCATGGAAACGGTAACGGCATCCTCAAGTTCCAGTTCGCGAATCAATCCCGCACCTTTTGGACCGAAGGTGCCGGTGGAGTGGGCTTCGTCGACCATCAGCATAGCTTCATACTTTTCGGCGAGCGCAGTAATTTTCGCAAGCGGAGCAAGATCCCCGTCCATGCTGAAAACAGATTCGGTGATGATCAGTTTCCGACCCCTGGAATCGGCATGTTGGTTGAGTCGTTCTTCCAATGCCTGGACATCGTTATGCGCCCATCGGACGAGTTTGGCCCCGGAAAGTTTACAGGCATCGATCATCGAGGCGTGGACGAATTTGTCGGCAAAGATCAGATCCTCACGACCGGCTAGCACGGGAATGGTTCCGGCGTTGGCCATGTAGCCCGATCCAAAGACGAGTGCGGATGCATAGCCTTTTTCTTTGGCGATGCGCTCTTCCAGTTTTTCCTTGTCGGCTTCCCTCTCGCCGGCGAGATATGCGGCCCGATAGTTCAGATAGGTTCGCCAGTAGGCGTTCCACTCAGCCGGTTCGAGCGGCTTCTCTTCCCGCTCCTGTGCCAGCGAAATCAGCGCCTCACTGTCGCCATTGCCGAATGCCTCGTGTACGCGCTCTCGGAAATCACCCCAGGCGAGACCTTCCGCCAACGAGGCGCTCGACAGGCAGA
>CAKZQV010000590.1 GCA_937141895.1 uncultured Verrucomicrobiota bacterium | reverse complement strand
CTGTCGGAAGCGCCGGCGCGATTTTTCCTGCTGGCCACGGCGAATGAAGAAGAGCACCTGAAAGATGAGCGGAACCTGTCGGCCGGAAAAATGAGCGATCCTCGGGCCCTGCTGAAAGCAGGAAAACTGCTGGATGCCGAACTGGCTTTTCATACCCGCACCCTGGAAGACGCTCCAGGGCGCACGATTTATACCGAAGTTTATACCACCGATGGAAACCGGAAATTATATACTGAAGATGTCTATTTCGAAAATCCCGAAGAGCTAAAGCGCAGCCTTCAGGCTTTGACCCTGAAACTGGAACAGCGGTTCCCTCTGATTAAAGCGCAGGTTTCCAGATTGGAGAAACAGCTGACCATCAACGTCGGTTCTGAAGAAGGATTAAAAAAGGGCATGCGTTTCCTGGTGGTCCGATCCGATGGTGATTTTGATTCGGGGCGTGTGGTTTTCCATCAAGATCATCCGGCAGAACTGGTTATTTCAAAGGTTGAACCAAAATATGCACAGGTTATACTTCACGCTGAAGGTTTGGATCATACGATAAAAGCTGGCGACTTTGTATATTCACGATGAAACAGGGATTATATTTTTTTGGGATAGGAATCGCCACGCTCCTCATCGCGGGGTGCGGTGAGGATCATACACAAACGACTGCTCCCAACGTGGTGGAAAAACCTAACCAGCCCCTGAACTACCATGCCCTCGTGATCGGGATTGAAGATTACCAAAAATCGGGATGGCCATCACTCAATACCGCCAAAGCGGATGCCGATGCGGTGGGACTGGTGCTGCTCGAACAGTTTGGATTTGACGTAGTGAAAATGACCGATGCAGATGCGTCGCGGGGCAATATCATTCGTCAGTTCGATCAATACATGAAGCTGACCGATCAGGATGCATTACTCATCTACTTCGCGGGGCACGGTATTTATGACGAAAAAATGGATGAGGGCTACTGGATCCCCCATGGCGCAAAACGGGAACGCCTGAATATGCCGGCCAAAGAAGATTGGTTATCGACCACCCGCATCAGCAAATATATGGATGCCATACCTGCACGGCATGTTTTAGTGATTGCCGACAGCTGCTATGGAGGTTCGCTGTTCAGAGGTGATGATACCGCGGAAAAAGAGATGTACTGGTACAAACGTGCAATCAATGCTCCGTCGCGTTATCTCATTACCAGCGGAAATCTGGAACCGGTACTGGATAGCGGGATACGTCATAGCATCTTTGCACAGGAAGTGCTCAACTTCCTCCAATATTCCGATGCCGAAGTTTTTGCCGCTTCCGATATCGGCCACGCCATTCGCCATAAGGTGAGCAAACTGACCGGGCAGCTTCCGCGCATGGGATCACTGCTCTCATCTGCGGATGCTGGCGGGGAATTTGTTTTTGTTCGGAAAGAGGCCGAATGGACCCCGGAAAGCGCTTCGGAAAATATATCCGGAAATACGGCGATGACCCGATCCGCTGCCGACCATACGGTCAGAAAACTTACGGATCGGATCAATACCTATTCTGAAACCTTGCGGGATAAATTTATCCGACCCCGAATACTGGCCTGTTTGGGCCCCACCGGTCGGACACAACAGGAAACGGAATGGCTTCGGTCCAGGATGCATCATGCGTTAGACCGCATCGGCGGTTGCATATTCGTTGAGCGCAACATATTTACTCCCCTTTTTAATGAAGTTCAACTGGGCTCTTCAAGACAGGCCGACCAACGGGCCGCGACTGAAATTGGGAAACTCCTTCCGGCCAGCCTGATCATGTTCGGCCAGGTTATTGAAACCGGAGACCGATCAGAGATACACATACGAATCGTTGAAAGTGAAACATCTCGGGTGCTGGTCTCAACCTATGCATCCTATGCATCTTCCGACCAGCTCGATAAAACCTGCCAAAAACTCGCAACAACGGTCATGCAGGAAATCAACCGCCTCAGACCACTAATGATACCCGTCCAACCCTTGGAAAATGATCATTTAACCGCAAACTGGGGTCGCTTCCATGGCGCTCGAAAAGGCGATCTCTTTGAGATT
>CAKZQV010000589.1 GCA_937141895.1 uncultured Verrucomicrobiota bacterium | reverse complement strand
TCCTTGGTCGTGAAAAATGGTTCGAAGACGCGCGCCTGTGTTTCTTGCGACATTCCACAGACGGTATCAGAAATCGTTATTTTCAGGAATGTGCCCGGGGTGATGTCAAAATTCCCGCACTGAAACTTGGCCTCTTCCAAATGTGTACGTTCGGTTTCGATGGTAATCGTTCCGCCATGG
Source organism: uncultured Verrucomicrobiota bacterium (assembly GCA_937141895.1). Lineage (GTDB taxonomy): Bacteria > Verrucomicrobiota > Kiritimatiellia > Kiritimatiellales > Pontiellaceae > Pontiella. Next base: position 15,427 of record CAKZQV010000589.1, on the reverse strand, counting down.
GGCATGGCGTGCGCGCAGTTAATGCCGATGTTGAGAAGGGCATTCTGAAGTTGGGAGGAGTCGCCCACGATGGTCGGTTTTTCCGCGCCGAGGTTCAGTTCAATTCCGGTGCGCGGATCGATGGAGCTTTTAAGCAGGTTGACCGTCTCATGAATCAGCTGATGAATATCGATGACGCGCGAGGTCAGGGGTTGTTTTCGGGAGAAGGAGAGGAGGTTACGGGTGAGTTTGGCGGCGCGCTTGGTGGTTTTGAGTACAATATCATGATATTCCAAGGCTTCATCATCATCTTTGATGTGCATGCCCAGGAGTTCGGTTGCTCCGGAAATTCCGCCGAGCATGTTGTTAAAATCGTGGGCAATTCCTCCGGCCAGCTGCCCGATCGCCTGAAGTTTTTCAGATTGGTGGAGCGATTCCTCCATTTGAATACGTTCGGTGATGTCCTGTAGAATGCCGATCAGATGCACAGGTTCTCCGCTCTCGTTCACCGTATGCTGGCACTGAAGGTGAACATGCTTAATCGTGTTATCGCGAAGCAGTAGTCTGAAATCTTCCGCTACGGGAATCAGATCTTCCATCGCTTGTTTGCAGACCCGAGCAATGAGGGCCGCGTCGTCTGGATGGGCGAGGTTCTGGAACAGGGATTTCGACGGGGGGGTCTGTTCAGGGTCGAGCCCAAGAATATGGTATATTTCGTCGGAGAATACCATGACGGTCGTTTTCAGGTTCAATTTCCAATGGCCCAGGGAAGCCAGGGCTTCGGCTTTTTTCAGCAGGGATTGTTCGGCTTCGAGGGCGGTGGTTCGTCGGTTTACCTCTCGTTTGAGGAGCCCGTTCCAAGTCAAAACCGCGAGTAACAGCAACAGGATGGGCAGGCCGGCCTTCCATAAAATCGAGTAGTCCGATTTTTCGTTTGGTCGGGGCACCCAGTTGGCAAAGAACTCGGCTTTCTGCTGCGGTTCAATCAGGCCAAGCGCCTTGGTGATGATGGAGGAAAGTATGGGCCAATCGCTGCGGGTGGCCATGGCCAGTGAGGAGCTGTAGGGCGATTCGCCGCCGACCTTAATAGACGTGATTCCAAGATCAATCAGCTGTTGTTCGGTGGTTAATCGGTGGCCGGCTAAGGCATCGATTTCATGGGAATCAAGTGCCCGTACAGCGGCTTCCGGGGTTTCAAATTCTACCTGTTCGATTAAGCCGAAGTCTTTCTGGAGGGCATCGACCAGGTTTGGGTCGCGAATAATGCCCAGTTTTTTTCCGTTGAGGTCGGATAGGCTGCGGAGGTAGTCGGCCTCCTTGCGGATATAGATCTTGATGTCCTGCGTAAAATAGGTGGAGGTGTACTGAAGATAATCGGGGACATCCGCACTCACCGGTACGCCGGCAATCAGATCCACCTGGCGATGGTGGAGCTGTTCGAGCTTGTGCTTCATACTGTCGGATTTGACGTATTCAAACGTCATGCCCAGATTTTTTTCCAGCAAGCGCAGATATTCTGTATTGAGCCCAAAGCGTTCGCCCGATGCGGTCTGCCATTCTAAGGGTTTTCGGGATGAGCAGAGTCCAACGCGCAGGGTCAGGTGGTTTGCCAGCCAGTTGCGTTCATCAGAGGACAGCTCAAGTGCGAGCAGTCTGTAATACGGATCCTGGGGAGAAATCTCCCACTTTTTGAGCAGGGCGGAACGGTCGGCCGTGCTGAAGGTCGCAAGAACTTTTTGAAGGATGCTATGAAGGGGTTCATGGTCTTTATGGGTCAAAATGGTGATGGGCATGCCAAAGGGCGAGACTTTGACGAGCCGCATGTCATTGAGCTGATTGTTCAGAATGACGAACGACTGCAGTATCGCGATTTCAAAGACGGCGTCGGCTCGGCCATCCATAACCATGCGGGCGCAATCGAGGTCGGTTTCGCCAAATACGAACTCGCAGTCGCCTAGCGACTTAAGGGCCGGATGATCCAGGTCCCACCCCTCGATCACGGCCACCTTCTTCCCTTTCATATGATCCGGATGAAAGGTATTCGGTTCGTGGTGCTGCAGGGCGAAGAGGGCAAAGGGCATGAACGCAATATCCTGCGATTTTGCATAGGTATTAGTGTAGGCGGCATAATCCGGAGGATCAAACCCGGTGATCACCGGGCGGTCGCCCGCTGCCACATGTTCCACAATTTCATCATACGTCGCGGGTTCGTAGGTAATCTCTGATCCGGTCAGCTCTTCAAATCGGGAAAATACGTCACATAAAATGCCTGCGAATTCTCCGCGCTCATTCCGATGTGAATAGGGAGCGCCGTCAGGATCGGCAACCACGGCAACCGTCGGGTTGGCCTTGAGCCACGCTTTTTCTTCCTCACTGAAATCAAGAGCATTAACCGGGGAGGCAGCGCCTGCTCCGAGCGATAGGATCAGCGGGACAACCCTGCACAAAGAGCTCAAAAATTTCACGTTTCTATTCAAAGAAGTTGCCATAGTCGCATGCTCACAAGGTTCAGTTAGATATGAACACATGGTTTCATATAATATGTATTTGGTCTAAAATATCGAGATAATTATCATCATACGCATGATTTTCCATGGTCCGGGTTTGGAGCGCATTTTCTATACGATGGAAAATGCAGGAGAGTCTGGCGTGATAAGGCCTCCGTTTCCGTCTGTAACAAATTGGGCCAAATTTATTTGTTGGCCGAAAATACGCCCGCATTTAAATTTTACTCAGATTTGTAAGATTTTCTGATTTTGGCCCCTAAACGCTTTCAGGGCTATTTTTGGGCGAATTTAGCTGTTTTAGCTCTTTTAACTTGTTGCCGAACTTTAGACCATTCTGCTAATGTATTTAGATTAATTTCCACGAAAGGAACAGGACACCTATGTCTGAAGCAGAAAACGATCTGAATGCGGAAGAAGCAACGAAAAACCGCGCCTCCCACAACCCCGATGCCGCAGGCTACGGCGCGGACCATATTTCGGTTCTCGAGGGCATGGATGCCGTCCGCAAACGCCCGGCCATGTATATCGGCGACACAGGCTCCCGCGGGTACCATCACTGTGTATATGAGGTGGTCGATAACTCAATCGACGAAGCGCTTGCGGGTTACTGCTCCAATGTTGAAGTCTGTATTAACGAAGATGGCTCGCTGTCTGTTGTGGACGACGGCCGCGGTATTCCGGTCGATATGCACCCGACGGAAGGCAAACCGGCGGTAACCGTTGTTTTGACCGTCCTTCACGCCGGTGGTAAATTTGACTCGGATACCTATAAGGTATCCGGTGGTCTGCACGGGGTGGGTGTTTCCTGCGTAAACGCTCTGTCTGAATGGCTTGAAGTTGAAGTCAAACGTAACGGCGAGATTTATCACCAGCGTTTTGAGCGCGGGGTGGAAGTTACCGAGCTGGTCACCATCGGCAAAACAACCGAGTCCGGCACGAAAGTCACGTTCATGCCCGACATGACCATCTTTACGCACGAAGGCGGCTTCCAGTGGGATATTCTCGCGGCCCGTCTGCGCGAGCTGGCGTTCCTTAACCGCGGCGCGAAAATTACGCTCAAGGAAGAGGCCACTGGTCGTGACGAGGAATTTAAGTACGACGGCGGCATCATGGAGTTCGTTCAGCATCTGAACCGCAATAAATCGCCGATGCACGCCGATGTGATCTATTTCGAACGCGAGAAGGAAGACGTGGTTGTTGAAATCGCGATGCAGTATTCCGATGCCTACAACGAAACCATCTTCACCTTTGCCAACAACATCAACACGATTGAGGGCGGCACGCACCTTTCCGGTTTCCGTTCCGCGCTGACCCGCACGGTCAATGCCTACGCGAAGAGCAACAAGCTGATCAAGGACGACAAGCAGGCGATGGGCGGCGATGATATCCGCGAAGGCATCACGGCTGTTCTCAGCGTGAAGATTCCGGATCCGCAGTTTGAGGGGCAGACCAAAACCAAGCTGGGTAACGGCGAAGTCGAAGGCATTGTCCAGCAGATCGTCAACGACGAACTCGGCACCTACTTCGAAGAAAATCCGAACGTGGCCCGTACGATTATCGAAAAAGCAGTAGTTGCTGCTCAGGCTCGAAGTGCCGCCCGCAAGGCGCGCGACCTGGCCCGGCGCAAAGGCGCACTCGAAAGCGGCGGACTTCCCGGCAAATTGGCCGACTGTTCCAGTCGCGACCCGGCCCGTACCGAATTGTTCATTGTGGAAGGGGACTCTGCCGGTGGTTCGGCAAAGCAGGGCCGCGAACGTGAGTTCCAGGCCATCCTTCCGGTTAAAGGTAAAGTGATCAACGTGCAGAAGGCGCGCCTCGATAAGGTGCTGGCCAACGATGAGATCCGCACGATGATTACCGCCATTGGAACCGGGATCGGAACCGATGACTTTAATATTGAAAAGGCCCGTTACCATAAAATCATTATCATGACCGACGCCGACGTCGACGGTGCCCATATTCGCACATTGCTGTTGACGTTCTTTTATCGACAGATGCCACAGCTGATTGAGCATGGCTAGATCTACATTGCCCAGCCCCCGCTGTATAAGGTGACACGCCGTAAGCGCGAGGAATATGTCGAGTCCGATGCTCACCTGACGCAGATCCTGCTCGACCTGGGAGCCGACGGCATGCGCCTTGAAACGCTCGCTGGCGAACAGCTGCTCGATACGAAAGGGCTGCGAGACTTGCTTGAAAGTGTGGTTGAGATTGAGGGTATTGCCGACAAGCTTCGTCGTCGTGGTATTTCGCTTAAGGATTATCTCGCCCAGCGCGATCCGGAAACGGGTGCTTTCCCGCTCTATTGTGCCTACATGAACAAACTCGGCGATGATCTGGATCTCCGCTTCGCGCTCGATGATCAGGGATTGAAAGAAATCTTTGCTGAAGTTGAAGCCGCTATGGCGCTGGAAGCTCCGGAAGTGGTTGAAGAAATTGAGGAAGAGGTTGAGGAGGTCGCTGAGGTTGTGGAAACGACCGAAGGTGAAGCGCCGGTCGAAGCGCCGGTTGAAGAACCTGCTCCTGCCGCGCCAGCTGTTCGTTACAAAGAACTCTTCTTCTCCCGTAAGCTGAAGGACGTGGTTGAAAAACTCGAAGAGGGTGGATTTGCCTTCGAACAGTTGCTGGGATTGGAGGATGCTCAGTTCAACCTCGATGACAAAGGTTCCAAAACCGCGGTCAACTCATTAATGGAAATTGCGCAGGAGGTCCGCATTGCAGGCCGCAAGGGCATGTCTATTCAGCGCTATAAGGGTTTGGGTGAAATGAACCCGAAGCAGCTCTGGGAAACCACGCTCGATCCGGAATTCCGACGATTGACCAAGGTTGAGCTCAACGATGCTGTTGCCGCAGACAAAATGTTCACCATCCTGATGGGCGACGAAGTTGAACCCCGCCGCGAATTCATTCAGGAAAATGCCCTGAACGTCACCAACCTCGATATTTAACGAAAGCACATTATGGACATTAGCAACGAACGTATCGACCTGATTAATATTGAAGACGAGATGCAGCGCGCATACATCGATTATTCGATGTCGGTGATTGTTGGTCGCGCCTTGCCGGATGTGCGCGACGGTATGAAGCCGGGCAACCGCCGTATTCTCTACGCCATGAAAGAGCGTGGCTGGACGCACAACAAAGCCTACGTCAAGTGCGCTAAAGTCGTCGGTGAAGTGATCGGTAACTACCATCCGCACGGCGACACTGCAGTCTACGACACCATGGTTCGTATGGCGCAGGACTTCGCGATGCGCGCCATGCTCATCGACGGCCAGGGTAACTTTGGTTCGATTGATGGCGACCGCGCGGCCGCCTATCGTTACACCGAGTGCCGCCTCCGTCCGCTGGCCGAAGAGATGCTGGCCGATATCGACAAAGAAACCGTCGATATGCGTCCGAACTTCGACGAATCGCTGATGGAACCCTCCGTGCTGCCCGCCCGTGTTCCGAACTTATTGGTGAACGGCTCGACCGGTATTGCGGTCGGTATGGCCACCAACATTCCGCCGCACAACCTCGGCGAAGTAATCGACGGCACCATCCTGCTGATCGACAATCCCGAAGCCACGATCGACGAACTGTGCGAGTTAGTCAAGGGACCGGACTTCCCGACCGGCGGATCGGTCTATGGCCTGAAAGCCGTGCGCGATTTTTACACGACCGGCCGCGGCAAGATCAAGATGCGCGGTAAAGCCGACATCGAAGAGGATGACAACGGCAAAGCGCGGATCATCATCACCGAAATCCCGTACGCGCTGAACAAAACGCTGTTGATCCAGAAAATGGTTCACCTCGTTCGTGATAAGAAGCTCGAAGGTATTTCCGACATCCGTGATGAGACCGGTAAAGAGGGCATCCGCCTGGTCATCGAACTCAAGCGCAACGCGGTGCCGAACGTGCTGCTCAACAACATCTTCAAGCACACGCAGCTTGAATCGACGTTCGGTTCCATCATGCTCGCCATCGACAAAGGCAAGCCGCGTGTCATGAACCTGAAGGAAGTGCTCAATTGCTTCATTGCCCACCGCTTCGAAGTGATTACCCGCCGCACGCAGTACGACCTTGATAAGGCCGCCGCTCGCGCCCATATCCTCGAAGGGTATTTGCTCGCGATGGACAACATGGACGAAGTCGTTCGCATCATCCGCGACTCCAAAAACCGCGATGAAGCGCAGGAGCGCTTGATCACCAAGTTTGGTTTCAGCGAAATTCAGGCGAAGGCCATTCTCGAAATGCGCCTCTACCAGCTGACCGGTCTGGAACGCGACAAGGTTGAGGCAGAATACGCTGAACTCAAGAAACTGATGGAATATCTTCAGGATCTGCTGGATCATCCCGAAAAAATCTATGCGGTCATGAAAGAGGATCTTGAACAGATCCGTGCGAAATATGGTGAGCATCGCAAAACTGATCTTTCGATTGATGAAGGCGAAATCGACATTGAAGACCTCATTGCCGATGAGCCGTGCGTGATCACGCTCTCCAACACGGGCTACATCAAGCGCGTCCCGACCGACACCTATCGCCAGCAGCGGCGCGGGGGTAAGGGCGTGATTGGCATGAACACGAAGGACGAGGACTTTGTGGAACATATCTTCTCGGCTTCGACCCACGACTACCTGCTCTGCTTCACCGAGGCCGGACGCATGTATTGGCTCAAGGCCTACTACGTGCCGGAAGGCACCCGTCAGAGTCGCGGTCGTTCGCTCGCCAACGTATTGCAGATGGGGCAGGACGAAAAGCTCGCCGCCATCCTCTGCGTTCGTGAACTCGACGACCATGCGCACAACCTGATCATGGCCACGAAGAACGGCATCATTAAGAAGACGGTCCTGGCCGCTTATAAAAACGTGCGTGTGGCCGGTGTGAAAGCCATCAATATCGACGAAGATGACGCGCTGATCGGTGTTCAGCTGACGAATGGTGAAGATCAGATTATCCTGAGTATGAAAAACGGTAAAGCGATCCGCTTCAAGGAAACCGATGCCCGACCGCTCGGTCGAGTTTCGCGCGGCGTGAAGGGCGTGACCCTCACCGGTGACGACGAAGTCGTGACCATCGAGATCGTCGATACAGAATCCACAATGATGGCCATCACCGAAAACGGATACGGTAAACGGACCAGCTTCGATGAATATCGCACGCAGACCCGCGGGGGTAAGGGTATCATCAGCATCCAGACCACGGAGCGAAATGGTAAAGTGGTCAGTGCGCACGCGGTAACGGAAGAGCACAAGCTGATGCTCATCTCCGAAGGCGGGCAGATGATCTGTATTGGTGCGAGCGACCTCCGGGTCATTGGCCGCAACACACAGGGTGTCCGACTCTTCAACTTGAAGAAAGGCGACAAACTGGTTTCCGCCGCCGTCTTGGAACCGGAAGAAGATCTGCCGGAAGCTGAAGTGGTTGAAGGTGCGGAAGGCGAAGTTCCGGTAGAAAATGCGGAAGCAACTGAAGCTCCTGCTGAAGACGCTACCCCCGAAGAGTCTGCCGAGGAATAAACGAAACGACATGAAGTCAAACCGATGAAGCAAGCGATCCAATGAGCCGAGACCAGAAAATATATCGTCTCACCTATTGGATCGCTTGTTTTATTTTGGGCGGGACGTTTGCGCTGGCGGCCTACATCAAGTTTGTTGATCCGGCCGCGTTTGTGTTGGCGGTTGAGCAATATAAACTGTTGCCGTCCGGATTGGTAAAAATGACAGCGGTCGGTTTCCAATGGTTGGAAACATGTTGTGCCGTATGTCTGCTGGCGGTGCCTCGCCTTCGAAGGCCGGCACTTTGGGTGGTGCTCGGCTTATTGATCGTCTTCAGCGGTGCAATTACCATTAATCTGATTCGCGGAGCTCAAATTACATGCGGCTGCTTCAACAACGCACCGGATGCCGAGCCCTTGAGCTGGATGACCGTCTGGCGCAACCTCATGCTTATGGCTCTGGTCGGCCTAGCGTTTGTGGCCCAAAAAAGAAGCCGGCCGGATGCCGGCGCTACGAACGGTTAACCGTATTCTTCGATGTAATCTTCCATGGAGGCGGCAAGCACTTTGAGGGCATGTTCGCGGCCATAGATTTCCGGAATCGTGACATCGGAGGGCTGACCAGGAACCAGTTTGTAGGTTTCAAAGTAGTGGCGCAGGCGTTCGAGCAACGCATGTGAAACATCGTTGATATCTTTGGCATCTTCCCAGAACTGGTCGTTGTCCAGCACGGCAATGATTTTATCGTCGGCTTCGCCATTATCGACCATCTGCATGCCGCCGATGACGCGGGCGCGAAGAATAACCTCACCGCGGTTGATCGGACGTTCGGTGATGACGCAGATATCGAGCGGGTCGCCGTCGCCGCATTTTGAGGTGGGCGAAAGTTCCTGCACCCGGCTTGCGCAGTAGGTCTGCGGAACAAAGCCGTACAGAGTGGGCGTCATGGAAGAGGTGAGCTGGGGACGATCCACACGGAGATAACCCGTGGTTTTATCGACCTCATATTTTACGGCATCGAATTCCGTCATTTCGATATAAGCGTTCACAACGCCCTCAGTTCCTTCGTGAGCTTCAAGTCCATGCCACGGATGGGGGCGCCAGCGGTAAAATGATTTTGGAAATGCCATAATTTTTCTTCTTTCCCTTTATTATTTTTCGCGAACGATAGCCGCACCTAATTGAGTTAGTCGATCTTCAATTGCTTCATATCCGCGGTCAATGACCCCGGCGTTGTGAATGACACTTTCGCCTTCGGCGCAGCAGGCGGCAATCAGCATGGCCATACCGGCGCGGATATCCGGACTGGTCAGATGGCCGCCGCGCAGCTGGGTCGGGCCGATCACGACCACGCGGTGCGGATCGCATTGGATGATGTTGGCGCCCATGCCCATGAGGTGGTCGACGAAATACATGCGGCTCTCAAACATTTTCTCGAAGAAGAGCGCGGTGCCGGTGGTCTGGGTGGCAAGGACGATACAGACGGACATGAGATCGGAAGGAAATGCGGGCCAGATGCCGTCTTCAATTTTCGGGGTCGCGTTGCCTTCATCTGGACGAATCGTGCGGTTCGGTTGCGCCGGAACGATCAGATCCCGTCCGTTGCGTGTCCATTCGACCCCGAGTTTGGAAAATGCGCGTTGCATCACCTGAAGGGTTTTAGGATCGCCGGCATCGGGAATGGTCAAGGCGCCGCCGGTTACGACGGAGGCGGTGATATAGCTGCCGACTTCAATATAGTCCGGCTGGACGGTGTATTCCGCGCCGTGCAGATTGCTCACGCCCTGGATGGTTATGTTGTTGGTTCCAATGCCTGTAATGTTGGAGCCCATGGCATTCAGCAGGTGAGCCAAATCCTGCACATGTGGTTCGCAGGCGGCGTTATAAATGGTCGATTCGCCTTCGGCGAGCGTGGCGGCCATCATCACGTTTTCGGTGGCGGTCACACTGGCTTCGTCGAAAACCATCGGCCAGGCGGTGAGCGGACCGGCTTTAAAGCGGTAGGCGGTATCGGTGGTAATTTCCGCGCCGAGCGATCGAAAACCGTAAAAATGGGTGTCGAGGCGCCGGCGCCCGATGATATCGCCGCCGGGGGGATAGATGGTGGCGCCGCCGTGCCGCGCAACCAGCGGACCGGCGAGCAGGATGGAGGTCCGGACTTTGGCACAGAGTGCTGCGCTGAGCTCGGTGGTTTTGAGGCCTTTCGCACAGAGCGTCAAGGTATGGTCATCGAGAGAGACCGAAACGCCGATGCTTTCCAATAGTTGGAGCATGATCGTGACATCGTTAATGAGCGGAACATTATGAAGAATGACGGGTTCGTCGGTCAGCAGGCAGCTGGCGAGCATGGGGAGGACGGCATTTTTGTTGCCGCGCGGATGAAACGTCCCGCCGATGGGGTTTCCACCTTTAATGATAAATTTTGCCACTGCTTTTTATTCCTTAGAAACGTGAAGGTATGAATGTTCCAGACCTTGGAGGGAATAGAAAGGATTTTTCCAAGGATTGGAAAACAGGAGTATGGAATAGGTGTTCGAAAAAAGTGGCATTTTCGTTGCACATGATTATGGTCTGCGCATGGGCGAAAATAATCGGATGGTGAAATCTGAATGATCGGTCCGGACAAACATCACGGGGATTCGTTTGAGGAACGGCGAAAGATCAGCCCTGCAATCGGCTTCGGGACCTCGTTTGCGGCCGGTATGGCGGTGTTTGGCCTGGGAGGGCATTGGTTGGATACCAAATATGATAAAGAGCCGTTATTTACCCTGATCGGCATTGGTTTGGGCCTTTTTTACGGGGCTTATGAACTTTGGAAGCTGATTCTGATCACCAACAGCGCAAGCGATGAAACGGAAAAAACGAAAATGAAGGCAAGGAAAACAGGTTGTGATTCTCCCGATTGACCCTATGACGATCGTCTGGGCGCGGGGCTTTGTAGTCTCCATGGGCCTGTTTTTGGGCGTTACGGCCCTTATTGTTGGAATAGATGATCAGAATACCCCTAGAAAAGAGTTATTTTATAGTTGGCTACTCGTTTTGGTTAATGCATATATCGGTATCTTTATAGCGAATAAGGCGATTCGGAAGCGGTTTGAGGGCTTTTTTATATGGGGTTTTCTCATAAATTGGGTTCGAGCGTTTGTGTTTCTGTTTGCGCTGCTGGCGATTGTGAAATGGCACAGCGTGGATGTGACGAGTTTTGTCCTGATGTCAAAATTCGGATATATGGCCTTTATTGCGGCGGAGATTTACGGAGTGCATGTTTTCACTCTAAGAACGGCGGAACTTGAAGCCGGTGAAAAGTAGATGACGAATAATTTACACATAGTAGAAGATTTGCAGACCGCGGCGCATGATACCGCCGATCGGGCGCATTATGTAAATCAGTGGGTGATGCATCACGTAACGGATTCCGGGCAGTGGCATACGCCGCTCTGGAGCCTGCATCTTCCGCCGTGGATGAGTAATAACGCGATTATGCTCATGGTGGCCAGCGTGTTGCTCATTGTGTGTTTCGGCGCGTTTTACCGCTATCAACAGGGCAAAGCTCCGCGCGGCTGGACCAATGCCCTGGAAGCCCTGGTGCTGTTTGTTCGCAATGATATCAGCATTGCTTATCTCGGGGAAAAAGACGGGCGAAAAATGGCACCGCTTTTCCTTACCTTTTTCTTTTTTATCCTCACGTGCAACCTGATGGGGCTCTGTCCGTTGTTTTCCACGGCCACCGGTAACATCAATGTGACCTTCGGCCTTGCCTCGGTCACCTTCTTTTTTATGGTGTTCGGTGCCATGTATGCGAACGGACCGGTTAAATTTTTTAAAGCGTTTGCGCCTGCGGGCGTACCGTGGCCGATTTTGATTATTCTGATGCCGATCGAGATGATCGGATTGGTTATCAAGTGTGTGGCGCTGACAATTCGTCTTTTTGCCAACATGCTGGCTGGGCATATTGTGGTCTTTTCGCTGGTTGGATTGTTAGTGACCTTCGGCTATTGGGCACTGCCCGCATTGGGTATGGCATTGGCCATTAACCTGTTGGAAGTGTTCATCGCATTTCTGCAGGCGTATGTCTTTACCGTGCTTTCCGCGATGTTTATCGGAGAGATGTACCATCCGGCCCACTAATAAATTGATTTTGAACAAAGTAACGTAAACAAAAACAGACTCAGGAGATAATTATGAACTTATCAGTGTTAGGCGCAGGACTTGTTGTTTTTGGCGCAGCCTTCGGTATCGGCTGGATCGGGTCTTCCGCCATGAAGGCGATGTCGCGTCAGCCGGAAGCGGCCCCTAAAATCCAGACCGCCATGCTGATTGCATGTGCACTTATCGAGGGTGTGGCCCTGTTCGGTGCGGTGATCTGCTTCCTGGCCAACTAATTTAGTTTTAGCCGTATTACCAAGGAGTACGTATGGCCGATTCGGCACATAATTCCGAGCAACCCCATGGCTTAGCTGAGACCATTGAGGCGCATGCTGTGCATGAGGGTGACCACCACGGGGGCGTAAACCCGATGGAAATCTCCGGCGGGATGGTCATCTGGACCTGGGTCCTGTTCGTGATTACGCTGGTGGCGCTTTATAAGATTGCCTGGAAACCGATTCTCGGCGCGCTGGACAAGCGCGAAGAGGAAATTCAGGAATCGATGGATAACGCCGAAAAGCTCCGCGAGGAAATGGCCGGGCTTGAAAAGGTGTGCACAGAGAAAATTGCGGATGCCGATGCGCAGTCCAAAAAGATTCTTGAAAAGGCCCGGAGGGGTGCGCACGAACAGGCCCAGGTCATTGAAGAGAAGGCCCGTAACGAGGCGGATATTCTAACCGAAAATGCGCACCGTGACATTGAGGCCTCCCGCGCACTGGCAGAGGATGCCCTGCGGATTGAGAGTGCAGCATGGGCCCGTGAGCTGGCCGGTAAGTTGATCGAAGAAAATCTCGACGACGAAAAAAGCCGGGCTCTAACCGATAAACTGATCCGGGAGCTCTAGAACTCATGGAAATCACTTCCGTTTCCAGACGATACGGCACGGCGCTCTATGAGTTTTCATTAGAGCAGAATGCCCGTGATACGGTGCGGGCCGATTGCCTGGCGATCGGCCGGTTGTTTGCTGATTCGAGGGAATTTTCGGGTTTTATCCTGGATCCGACCATTCCGCTGCCCGAGGCGGAAAAGGCGCTCGTCAGCTTATTTGAGGGGCAGGCGGATCCGGTAACGCTCCGGTTTTTGCGCTTTCTGGTTTCCAGAAGAAGGTTGGATCAACTTCCGGCCATCTGTGCTGTTTTTGAAGAGCGGACCTGTGAAGATCTCGGCATTCTGAAGGTGAACATCACGGCGGCGAATGCTTTGAACCAGGATCAGTTGGCGGCAATGACGCAGAAACTCCATGTCCGGTATCAGAAGCAGATCGATGCGGAGATACAAGTTGAGCCGTCACTGATCGGCGGTTTTAAAATTCAGGTGGGCGATCATATTCAGGATTTTACCCTGCTCACCCAATTGGATCATTTTGAACAAAGCGTGATTAACGCAAAGCACGAACACCCTAAGTTAAAAGGTTAAATCATGGCGATTGATATCAAGCCCGATGAAGTGTCATCCATTTTAAAACAGCAGTTGAAGGAATTCGACGGCCATGCCACGGAGTATGAAGTCGGCACGGTACTGAATGTGGGTGACGGTATTGCGCGCGTTCACGGTTTGTCGAATGTGATGGCCGGTGAGCTGGTCGAATTTTCCAACGGCCTGAAAGGCATGGCGCTGAACCTCGAAGAGGATAATGTAGGGGTGGCGATCTTCGGTTCCGATACTGGGATTAAAGAGGGCGATCATGTTAAACGTACGGAAACCATTGCCTCGGTTCCGGTGGGCGACGGCCTGATTGGTCGCGTGGTGGATGCCCTCGGCGTTCCGATCGACGGCGGTCCAGCCCTGCATAATGTTGAGCCGCGCCAGATCGAGATCAAAGCGCCAGGCATTATCGACCGTCAGGATGTTCATGAACCGATGCAGACCGGCATTAAGGTCATCGACGCGCTGACTCCGGTCGGCCGCGGCCAGCGTGAGCTGATCATCGGGGACCGCAAAACCGGCAAAACGGCACTGGCCATCGATACGATCATCAACCAGCGCGGCGAAGATGTGCACTGTTTTTATGTGGCCATCGGTCAGAAGCGGTCGACTGTGGTTCAGGTGGCGGAAACCCTGCGGAAGCACGGTGCCATGGAATATACCACCATCATTTCCGCCACGGCGTCCGATCCGGCTCCGATGCAGTATCTTGCGCCCTTTTCCGGAACGGCGATGGCCGAACATTACCGCGATTCCGGAAAGCACGCCCTGATCGTTTATGATGATTTGACGAAACAGGCTCAAGCCTATCGCCAGTTGTCTTTGCTGCTGCGTCGCCCGCCGGGCCGTGAAGCCTATCCGGGCGATGTCTTTTATATTCATTCCCGCCTGCTGGAGCGTTCAGCTAAAATGAGTGCGGAAAAAGGTGGCGGCAGCCTGACCGCGCTGCCTATCATTGAAACCCAGGACGGCGATGTTTCGGCCTATATTCCGCCCAACGTAATTTCGATTACCGATGGCCAGATTTTCCTTGAATCGGATCTGTTCAATTCAGGCCAGCGCCCCGCCATTAACCCAGGCCTTTCGGTTTCCCGAGTGGGTGGCGATGCGCAGATCAAAGCCATGAAACAGACGGCCGGTACGCTGCGTCTCGATCTGGCACAGTATCGCGAGCTCGCGGCATTTTCCCAGTTTGCATCCGACCTGGACGAATCAACCCGTAAACTACTGGAACGTGGGCAGCGTCTGATGGAAATCATTAAACAGGGCGTGAACGTTCCGCTCGAAGTCGCGAAACAGATCATGATCATTTATGCCGGAACCAAAGGATTCCTGGATGATATTCCGGTGAGCGGAGTCGGTGCTTTTGAGGCGGCATTGAACGAAGCGCTGGATTCCCGTTATGCGGATGTCGTCAAACGAATCAAGGCGGAGAAAGCCATCAACGAGTCGTTGCAGGGTGAACTTGAAGACGCCCTTGAAGATTTCAAACGAACCTACGAGGCTTAGTTTTTTCCGGTAAACATCATGGCGAGTATCAAAGAATATAACCGTAAACTGGGCAGCCTGAAGAATACGGTGAAGATCACCAAGACCATGAAAATGGTCTCGGCCAGCAAGCTTCGTCGTGCCCAGGAGGCGGAAAATCGTGCAAAAGCCTACGCGCATGCCGTAAACAATCTGATTTTCCGGATTGCGGAGTCGGTGGAGCAGGAGATGCATCCGCTGCTGATGCCGCGCGAAAAAGTCAGTCGGGTTTTACTGCTCGTGTTCTCTTCCGATAAAGGACTGTGCGGCGGTTTTAATAATAATCTCATCAAATCTGTCAGTTCGAAACAGCGCGAACTAGAGGCAGATGGAAAAGGCGTCAGCATGGCGTTCTGCGGGC
>CAKZQV010000588.1 GCA_937141895.1 uncultured Verrucomicrobiota bacterium | reverse complement strand
TCTTTACTATGGCTAGTGTTAAGGCCTACAGTTTGGTACGGTTAATGCAATATAGCCCCGAACATGTAGTCGGAGCTCATTATTTAAACATTATTGTATTAACGCTCAACAAATGACCTATAACAAATGCCAAATTGTAAGTTTGATAACCCAACCGTCTGTGACCAGCGTCACATCAAGGAACTCGAAACCCTCGCGGAGATTGCCAGCACGCTCTCCTCAAAGTCTCAACAGGAAGAGATTCTTCTTGAGATAATCGATGTCCTCGAAAAAAGCCGTAGCGTAAAGCGCGGAACCATCATGCTTTTAACGGCGGATGGCCGGGAACTACGCGTTGAAGCGGTGAAGGACCAGAAGGTGCAACATGCAGAAGGCGCGGCTTACCGCCGCGGCGAAGGCATCACAGGACTGGTGCTCGATACCGGCGAGCCCAAAATTGTTCCGCTGGTTTCGGAAGAACCGCGCTTCAAAGGCCGACTCCATAACCGGGCCGATGTACCCCTCAGCTTTATCTGCGTTCCCATCACGGTGGACCAGGCCACCATAGGAACCCTTTCGGTCGACTGTGATGCGATGCCGGAAAGCGATCTTTATGAACTGATGCGCTTCCTTTCCATTGTGGCCACCATGGTGGCGAACGATGTCATGGCACGCCGCACATCCCGTATGGAACGCGAGGCGCTGGAGTCGGAAAACCTGCGCCTGCGTTCCGAGATGCGCGAAAAATTTCAACCGCAAAATATGATCGGAAACTCGGGGCAGATGCATGATGTCTATACCCGCATTCATCAGGTAGCTGCATCCGATACCACCGTTTTAATTCGTGGCGAATCGGGGACCGGTAAAGAGCTGGTTGCTTCGGCGATTCATTACAGCAGTGCCCGATCGAATAAGCCGTTTGTGAAAGTCAACTGTGCGGCTCTGAATGAAAATCTGCTGGAATCAGAACTGTTTGGCCACGAGAAGGGCGCCTTCACCGGCGCACTGCAGACCCGCATCGGTCGGGTTCAGGAAGCCGAAGGCGGCACCTTGTTCCTGGATGAGATCGGCGACTTCTCCCCCACCACCCAGGTCAAACTGTTACGCGTGCTGCAGGAACGGACCTATGAACGGGTCGGCAGCAATGAACAGCGCAAAGCGAACGTACGGATTATTGCGGCCACCAATGCCAATCTCGAAGATAAGATTGCGGACAACTCATTCCGGCAGGATCTATTTTACCGCATAAATGTCTTCCCGATTTATCTACCGGCCTTGCGCGTGCGCAAAGATGATATTCTGCTGCTGACGAATTTCTTTATGAAGAAGTATTCAACTCAGATGGATGCGGAGATTCGGCGGGTTAGTACTCCGGCCATTAATATGCTGATGGCGTATCACTGGCCAGGTAACGTGCGCGAACTTGAAAATACTATCGAATATGCCGTATTGATGGGCAAAGAGGATGGCGTAATTCATGGGCACGATCTTCCGCCCACCTTGCAGACTCCGGTCGCCATCGCCGCGACCGGAAGCAATCAACACACCCTTAAAGCCCGCGTCGCCATGCTGGAGCGCGATCTTATCGTCGATTCGCTTAAACGCCACAAATGTACCATCAGCGCTGCAGCCCGCGAACTAGGCATTACCGAACGCATGGTGCGCTATAAAATTCAGAAACTGGATATTGATTACGAAACACTGTTCAAAAAACGACGAAAGAAAAGGGCCCCGAAAAAATGAAGATACGTACGGCGACGAAGGACGATATCCCAGTCATGGCAGAATTGCTTCACGAGCTTTTCGCGATTGAGGTGGATTTCACGCCCGACTTTGCTGCGCAGTCTGAAGGTCTGCGTCTGTTAATCGAACGCGAATCCACCGAAATTTTTGTGGCCGAAGTGCAGGATAATGTCGTCGGTATGTGTTCGGTACAAATTCACGTCTCCACGGCCAAAGGCCGCGAAGTCGGCGTGGTGGAGGATGTCGTGATTGATGTCGACTACCGGGGTCAAGGCCTAGGTGCAGCACTGCTCCGAAGACTGGAAGAGTGGTCCGTTCAAC
>CAKZQV010000587.1 GCA_937141895.1 uncultured Verrucomicrobiota bacterium | reverse complement strand
CAAATTATCAGGCTTTCCCCGAGCTGACTACGGGGTGAAGGAAGAGACGTTTACGCTTGAATCCCCTCTAACCCCTTATTAATGGGGGCCACGTTTTCTTAAACTAAAAAAGAGTTCTCCTTCTGGTGAAGCTTCGATGCCGATCCAGAAGAAGGCGTCCCATAACCCATAATTAGTTAAGAAGACAGTTTGAAGTAACCCCAGTTTACGTAAAGAGTTCCTTCACTTTTCCAATGGTTGGAATCGAATGGCTATGGTGCTCGGGTATCGACATAAAGATGTATGACAAAAATATCTGCGTGTTGGTTGGGGAAGTTGCATGTTTTGGCCTTCAATTTTCTGTCTTAAAAGTCAGACGCTCTTTTTTGGCCATTTTTTTCAAGCTCTGGACATCGAATGGCCATGGGGGCATTGGTCACTGAGGGCAGTGACCCTCCAATAAAATCGTTATGCACGATCAATTATGTTCCGAAGAAGCCCGCCCTTCACCAGACCACAGCTTTATCAATATTCTGTTCTTTTGACTATTTTTCCAATGGTTGGAGAATTTATGGCTGTGGGTGCCGCGGTCATCGAGCACGATGACCCTCCAAAAATCGCGCAGCATATTATGTTAGAGATACTGAGCGGATGGGATTACTACATGGGAGAGGCTCTACCGATTTGACGAAGGGAATCGTCTATATTGGTTCTTTTCCAAAGGTTGGAACTTTGGCGGACGTATCAGCTCCGGAAAGGGGCTTCATATGAAAGCAAACAAACGTCGGTTCTTCTTAAAGCATTCCAAATCCAGTGCGGCGGTGATCACTATTTCGCTACATGCACTCTTTATCATCGGGGGTTTATCCCTTGTGGTGATACAGCACATTATTCCGGAGGAGGTTATTTTTTATCCTACTGAATATACTAAACCCAAGCCGATGCCTCGACTGCGACCGCCGTCGAATGCCCATAATTCGAAGGTGACGAAGCCTCGTTTTGAACGGATTCCGATTGAGGTTAAATATGAGCAGCAGATGCCGGACATTTCGCTGCCGGAACTTGCGGGAGCGCAGGGAGAATTCGGGGTTGCAGCCGGCACTTCGGTGGGTTCGCTGGCCACGGTGGGTTTTATTATGCCGGAACTTGATATTTTCAATCTGAAGACCAAGGGCGAAAAGATTTTCCTGATTCTGGATGCGGGGCCGCACATGCTGGAGGATCGGATGGGCGGGATTCCGGCGTATACGATTATTAAGCAGGAGCTGTTGCGGATTGTGGGTGAGCTTCCGCCGACGGCGGTGTTTAATATCTGCGTGTTTTCGAACCTAGTAAATGCAACGGATTCCAATGTTCGGAAAGCGGAAGGCTGGCTGATGCCGTTGAACGGGGTGGAAGAAAGTGTGGAATCGGGGCGTTACGGCATCCAGACGATCGGCGCAGGGGGCACCCGTCAGCAACAGGATCTTCGCGTGGGGCCGTTTGCGGAAAGAGGATCAGACGAGGCGCCGCTTTATCGTCAGGATCGGTGGTTCCGCCCGGCGATGCTGGCGATGCAGCAAGGCGCAGATACCGTATTTTTGCTGACGAACACCTGGGGGCATCACCGGATTGTTTCCAAAGGTCGGAACCAGTCAGTGGAGGAGTGGTATAAAACATCCGATGGAAAACGCTGGCTCAAGCATGTTGAGCTGGCGAATGAAAAACTGGCCGAGGAAAATCGTCAGCGTAAGGCCAACGGTCAACCGCCGAAGGTGATTGCTCATGGGCGATGGGGATTGATGCGTACGTACTACCCAGACATCCAACATCCACCGCTGCCGCAATATCATCATTTTTCTCCCGAAGAATTTGAGGAGGCGTTTGCGCTGGTTCGTGCGGAGCATCGCGATGCACAGGTGCGGAGCGGATTGAATAGAAAAGATCGCTACTCCTTTAACGTGGTTCAGTTTGTTCCGGCGGATACGGGGCAAAGCCGGGACGACCGCTTTTATAAACTTACAAAACTGACGCGCGGCGGTTACGCCACCATCGCGGGGTTGGAAGCCATTCAGAGTTATGTGAAAGGAGAACGAAAATGAGACAACTGGTTCTGGCCTATCAGGGCGTCGTTCGCGGCACATCGAGTGGTTGGATGGTGAGTGTGCTTATTCATCTGGGGATCGGAATCATCGCGGCCTCGGTTTATTTTGTGCTACCGGATAAAGAGCCCTATGTTCAATACTATCCGGTGGAGATGGTGGAGCCCGTTCAGATTGATCTGCCTCCACCTCCGGTGCGAATCCGTCAGGCGCCGCAACCGACCCGGCAGCAGGAAACGATCGTCGTTGAACAGCAGTCGATTGATCAACCCGCCTTTGAGGTGCCGGATCTGGAAATCGGTCAGGGCATGCCCGGGATTGATGTCGGGGGAGAATGGACGGATTTTTCCATTCAGCAGCAACCGACATCACTTGGTGAAAAGATCAACAGCGGTTTCGGTTTTGAAGGAACGTTCTATGATTTTAAGCGCGATCGGAAAGGCGGGGCCGCCATTATGGATCCGCATCAGTTTGTTGCTGAGATCGCCGCGTTTGTAGGGTCGGGGTGGAAGACCTCCAAGCTGGCGCGCTACTACCGCGCACCGAATAAACTTTATGCTGAATGCTTCATGGTGCCGCCGGTTCGGTCGTCCGTGGCCCCGGCTGCATTCGGGGAGGAGGACACGCTGGGCTATTGCTGGCTCGCGCACTATCAGGGCCAGCTGGTCTATCATGAGGATATCACCTTCAGGTTCTGGGGGCAGGGGGATGATATTCTGGCCGTGCGGGTGAATGGGAAAGAAGTGCTGGTGGCGTGCTGGCCCGGAAGCACCTGGACGCAGCAGGATATCGTGGCCTCTGCGGCGGGCGGTTGGCAGAGCTCGTCCCCGAAATCGAGGACCTATTCGATGGGCAACAACAGCGCCGTGGTGGGCGATTGGATTACGCTGAAGGCAAACCAGCCGCTCGATATGGAAGTGATCATTGGCGAGGTTCCGGGCGGCACATTCTGTTCGATGCTGACGGTGGAAGTGCAGGGCGCGGAATATGAACTCAACCGCGAGCAGGGACCGATTCTGCCCATGTTTAAAACCACCGAGTTGAGCCGTGATCTGAAAGACTGGATCCATGAATGGCTGACCCAGGATCATGCACGGGTTTCCGGCGGACCGATCTTCCGCGATATTCCACCAAAAGAACGTAAGGTGAAAAATTTCCAACCATTGGAAACCGTCGCGCTCAACTCAACCGGCGTGGTGTTGCTGTAGACAACAATGTGTCCGTTGGTGAGCACGTAAAAGGCAGCGGCCGAATCGGCATCAATATACGGTTCA
>CAKZQV010000586.1 GCA_937141895.1 uncultured Verrucomicrobiota bacterium | reverse complement strand
CTTCGCCCATATTGATGGCGCGCTGAATTTCGGTTTCATCGAGGCTGACCCCGCCGTCGGTCTCAAAATCATATCCGACTTCAAAGAATCCATTGTTTGATGAATTGTTAATGTGTACAACTGGAACGGTGGACTCGATGTCGTCCATAAAGGTGGCAATCTGCCCCTCCAGATCAATGCGCCAGCCCTTGCGTTTCAGCTGGGGCAGGGAGCCGCCGAGAAAATTAAGCACTTCCCGATTTCCACGAATCTGCATCAGCATGTCACCGCGTTTTCCACGAAATCCAAGATCGGTAATGATTTCCAGCGCCTTTTCTTCCGCCGCGGGGTTGCGGACCTGAAAGCCGAGCAGGTCATCGGAAGCCGGAACAGAAAAATGGCCTTTGGCATCTTCTTTTCCGGCCACGAGGCGGACGCCTTCGTATTCGGCGTAGAGCGTGGCGGAAAGCGTATGTTCCTGACCGTCGACCACAAGTCGGAAGCGCGGCTTGGCCGGGGAGAGGGAGAGCATATCGTCGGTGACGTTGCTTTCTATCTCGATCATGCTTCCAAGGTTTGGAAGTTCATTTTTCATGAAGCCCGGAATGGCTTCGCGCGGAACGCGGATTTCGCCGTCATAGATCGCCCGCATCGGCCCGGGCAGCACGTTGCCTAATCGTTGGAAAATACCGTTTTTTAAAATCCACCCACTTCCACCACTGACAACGAAGGTGGCATGATCAGGATCCAGTCTAAGAACGAGCTCGCCGGTGAGTTCATCGAGCGTCATTTGGAGCGAGGTGGAAACGGTGCCGTCGCCGATCATGAGGTAGCCGTCGATGCCGCCTTCATAAATCGGTTTATTTTTGCAGAGTTCGAGAATGTTGATGAAGTCCGAGAGGGAAGCATCGAATTTGGCTTTGGCCGGGCCTTCGCAGATATCTTCGATGACAAAGAGCAGGTTGTCGTCGGCTTCGCTCAGGGCGATCGGTTGTTTTTTAGGGACTTCGTTGAGCGGAATAATCTGGCTGCCCATTTCAACGGCGCAGCGCATGGGGACTTTCTGTTCGGCTAGATTCTCGCGCCAGGACTGTTTCAGAATGATGCGCAGTTCGGCCGGAGTTCCGTTGGGATCGCGGGTATGGTAGGCATCGTCGGCGAAAGAGGCCAGACGCTCAGCGCGGCGTTTTTCCTCTTCCATTTTGTCGACGCGATGCGGGTCGGAATAGAGGCGTACGGCTTCGAGGCCTAGAGCGACGAGGTGGGCGCAGATTTTACCCTCTTCCCGGTTGTCGCGGCAGGGGCAGTGGTTTTCCACAAAGCCGTCTTTGAGCACCTCGAATTTGCTGCGCATGCCGCGTACGCCGATGGCGAGC
Organism: uncultured Verrucomicrobiota bacterium; assembly: GCA_937141895.1. Classification (GTDB taxonomy): domain Bacteria; phylum Verrucomicrobiota; class Kiritimatiellia; order Kiritimatiellales; family Pontiellaceae; genus Pontiella. Next base: position 8,148 of record CAKZQV010000586.1, on the reverse strand, counting down.
TGGCCGGTGACAAAGGGCGGATCGAAATCCACTTTGTCGACTTTGCCTTTTTCGAAAAGGGTCATGCCTTTCTGGAACGTCGGCTTGCCGGCCCAGTCCTGGAGAATTTTATGTGTAAAGGGTACGTGCATGGGATTGGGGAGGCACAAGGGGATGGGCAATAGGCACTAGAGCTTGCCGATCGGAGATGTGCCAGTATCTGTCTTAGAAATTATTCACTATTGCCTAATGCCTTTTGCCTGCTTGAAAGAGCGACTTTCTATCACAGAACGCTCGGTTGAGAAAAGAAATCGTAAACAAAGGGATCAATCGGTATAAACTCCTCATGATTTGGCGGCATCTATTTTTCGGGTCACGACGCATGAAGGTCGCGCTGATTACGGCGCTGGCCTATTTTCTGATTTCCGTGATCTATTTTCATCTGCCCTGGTCGATTCGTTTTCCGGTCTATGAAAAAATGCCGCAGCTCAATCGTGTGTTGATGCTGGGCGGTTTTAAAATCATGAACGGCTGGGATCAACTGGCCTTGCTGGGGAAAGATGTCAAAATTCCAATCCCTGGAAATGAGCGCGGCGATTATGTGTATGGCGGTTTTCCGAATCAGGAGGGATTTAAACTGATCGGCCGGACCAAGGAGCTGCATAACCGCGGCTATGTGGTGGGCTATAGCGATTCCATGAAAAATCCGCTGTGGGTGAGTTATCGACTTTTTGACGTGCCGAAATTGAAGTCCGGCAAACGACCCTCGGGTTTTAAAGTCGATGCGCGGACCCGGGCCGAGGTGCATCATAACGATTACACCAATTCGGGCTATGACCGGGGTCATATGGCGCCGAACTATGGCATTGCCACGCGATACGGTCCTGACGCGCAGAAGGAAACATTCCTGATGACCAATGTGATTCCGCAGACGCCGGAGGTAAATCGTGGACTCTGGAAAGATCTGGAAATGCTCATTGCTAAAAAATACGGGCGCTATTTTTCCGAAGTCTGGATCATTACCGGCCCGGTTTTTCAGGATCCGGTGCAAAAACTCGATTCCGGAGTCAAGGTGCCGAGTTATTACTATAAAATTCTGGTGGATGAGCAGGGCGATGAACTGCGCGTGCTGGCTTTTCTGATTGAGGCCGACTGTCCACCCTATGTCCGCATCCGGAAACGCCTCGTGAGCATCGATGAAATCGAGACGCTCACGGGTCTCGACTTTTTCCCCGATCTCTCCGATGAGGAGCAGATCGAACTGGAAACCGACCCGGCCGGCCGTCTCTGGCCCTGGATCAAGCCCATGTTGCGCTATCAGTTCAAAGGTAAAGCGAACTGATCATATTTTTACCACCCGCTGCGCTGGCGGCCACAGAGACACAGAGCAGGCTTATTTTAGATCAGTCGTGAACCACTATAGAGGTAATCAATAATCTCCTAGCCTCCGTGATTCCGTGGTGAAGGTTTTGATGTGGAGAAGTAATAGGGACTAAATCTAAAATGAAGTTTGCGCATCTTCCGTTTTGACCGAAAGCGCAAAAGCGTTATTCTTTTCGGACTTTTTAACCCTAAACATAGGACGAGATTATGAAATTTAAAGTTGATGCTGATACCTGTATTGCCTGTGGCGCGTGCGAAGAAACCTGCCCGGAAGTTTTCGAAGTGGACGATCACTCTACCGTAAAAGTGGACGATGTTTCCGGCGATCTGGAAGCGAGTGCACTGGAAGCGGAAGAAGGTTGCCCCGTGGATGCAATTTCTCACGAAGGCTAAATTCCAGACCTTGGAAAATTTGTAAGGCCGCCCCGAAAACCGGGGCGGCCTTTTTCATGTTCCCCTATCGGGAATGGGGGTAATGGAAAGAGGGTAGGATGAGGGTTTTTTGCTAGGTAAAGGCCACGTTTATCTAAGATTTCTACTGCGCGCTCCCCTTCGGGGAAGCACGCACTACACCCTGATCTATTGCTCCGTCGACTACATATTGAGAGTCCTAAGCGACTGAAAAATGGGCACAAAAGAACACATGATTGGGAGCGAACAGCGATCCATTTAAACCGAAACCTCAGCAGGATAGGTTTTTGCGTTTCTTGCGCCTTTTGGCGGCTATTCCCACAATATTTAACCACTGTATCTATAAGATGATTCCCCGAAGATAAGGCGGTTTCAGGCTTTTATTGTTTAGTGTCCGGTAAACAGGCGGATGAGCGGGCGGTTTTTTCTTCGTGGCATATAATCGAGCTGAAGGGGGAGGGATTGAAACGGGATGGTTTTGAATCCCTGCTCTGGCTCGCGGTATTTCCAAAGGTTTGAACGTTGCGCGGTGTGGCGGTCGCCAAAGTGGGCCTCGAGACAGCCGCTGAGGGTGTTGTAGGGCAGGGTATGATTTTTCAGTACTTTCATGGGGATTCTCCTTCGAAACTATCTGCTGTATTTCCGGACGACGGCTTTGACGATGCCGCCGATGGTGAGGGTGCGTTCGGGGCGCATGCGGGTGAAATTGGGGTTGGCGGGATCGAGATAGACGCCGGTTTCGTCTTTTCCGAAATATTTAAGGGTCCATTCGCCGTCGATCTGGGCCACGACAATATCGTTGTTTTTCGGCACGCCGCCTTTTTCGACCAATACGAGATCGCCGGGCTGGATGCCGGCATCGATCATGGATTCGCCGCTGACGGTGAGCAGGTAGGTGGCCTCGGGCCGGCGGACGAGATATTGATCGAGATTAATGGTATCGACGAGCTCTTCTTCGGCGGGTGAGGGAAAGCCGGCCTGGACGGAACCGAGCAGTTTGGTGGATCCGGTGATCTTGGTGGTGAGTAAAATGCGGTTATCGCTGCCGCGTTCGAGATATCCGAGTGTTAACAGCTTATTAACAGGCCCGTAGACCGCATTTTTGGACTTATAGCCGAAGAGTTCGGCCATTTCGGCATAGCTCGGCGCCCGGCCTTCGTTTTCGTGAAAGGCACGTAATTGCTCTATTTTCTCAGCTAAATTAATTTTTCTGGGCATCGTTTATTTTCAGGGGGTTGGTTTTCCAATGTCTGGAACTATGCATAGCTGAACGTTCGTACAGATACAAGGCTGTTAATAACTAAAAATGATGAAATGGTGGATTTTCTTAGGAAACAGGCCGATTTTTTCTGTGAGCTAATGACTTGTTCACAGTTAGCGAACGGTGAGGGCGGCTATTTCTTTTTCTTGGGATTGCGGCGGGCGTTTTTCTTGGGGCCTTTTTCGGCTTTCAGCTGGTCTCGCTGTCCGGGCGTGAGGCGCCATGTGGTTTGCTCGCGGATTTTACTGACATGTTTCTGTTTGTCGGGCGTGTGTTTGGATTTCACGTTACCGGAATAATTGCGTACCTGCTCGGAGTGGAAGGGGTGGTCTTCGATCACTTCGAGATCCTCATTCAAATGGGTTTGAATGTCGCGGAGGTATCCCTTTTCGGTGGGGTCGCAGAAACTGAGGGCTTTTCCGGAGGCGCCGGCGCGGGCGGTGCGGCCGATCCGATGGACGAAGGTTTCGGGTTCGTTGGGTAGATCGAAGTTGATGATGTGGGAAATGTTTTCGATGTCGATGCCGCGTGCGGCGAGGTCGGTGGCGATCAAAACGGGCGTTTGACCGGATTTGAAAGCTGCCAGGATGTCCTGCCGGTGCCGCTGCTCTTTTTCGCCGTGGAGTACGTCGATGGGTAAATCCTGCTTTTTCATGGATTCAGCTAGGCGGTCGGCGCCGCGTCGGGTTCGGCAGAAGACGAGGATGCGGTCGTATTCCAATTTGTTGAGCAGCCAGCTGAGCAGGACGTTTTTATTATTCTTTTCTACATAGTAGAGCGATTTCTGGATATTTTCCGCGGCGGCCGAGACCGGGTCGGCCGAAATATTCATGGGTTTATGCAGAATGCCGGTGGCGAGCGACAGGGCGGCGGGGGGCATGGTGGCCGAGAAAAAGAGCGCCTGACGGGTTTGTGGGAGCATCGGGGCGATTTTTCGGATGTCGGGCGCAAAGCCCATATCGAGCATGCGGTCGGCTTCGTCGACGACAAAAATCTCCACCTGATCGAGTTTGAGGGTTTTACGTTCAATCAGGTCGAGCATGCGTCCGGGCGTGGCGATCAGGATATCGACGCCTTTTCTTAAGGTAAGGATTTGGTTTTCGTATTCGGTGCCGCCGTGCACCAATAAAGCGGTGAGTTCGGTGTGGGCGGTGAATTTTTGAATGGTTTCCAATAGTTGGATGGCGAGCTCGCGGGTGGGGGATAGAATGAGGGAGCGAACGCGGATTTCGCGCGCGGAGGTCCACGTTTCTTCCAATCGCTGGATGAGCGGGAGTGCAAAAGCGGCGGTTTTTCCGGTTCCGGTGCGGGCGAGGCCGATGACGTCGCGGCCGGTTCCAATGGCTGGAATCGCCTGTTCTTGAATCGGGGTCGGTGCGGTGAAGCCGGCGTCTTTAACGGCTTTCAGGATTTTATCGTTCTGGATGAGCTCGGAAAATTGCATGGGATGGAAGTTACAGAGGAAAAGAGAAACTTGAAACCTGAAACTTGAAACTTGAAACCGGAGGGGGAATGCGGACAAACTCCTGAATCAGCAATCACACAGGTAATGTATAGATTATGAAGATTTTAGTGGCACGGATCACGGAAGAGGGATCGAATTATGAGGGCAATGAACCTGCGGCGTTATTGCATGCGGAGGAGGAGCAGTTTCTGCGAAATCCGGGGGACGTGCACTATAAGGTGTATGCCCAGCGCGTGTCGGATGAGCTGGTGGTTCGTGGCGAGCTCAATGTTGATGTGGAATTGCAGTGCTCAAGATGTTCAGAATTTTTCTCGACAACGGTGGGGGTTTCCGATTTTCTACGCGCTTGTCCCGCCCCAGAGAGCACCGATTCGGTGGATCTCAAGGATGATTTTCGGGGAGAAATAATGCTGCATGTGCCGACTTTCCCGCTGTGTGCAGAAACGTGCAAAGGGGTTTGTCCCCAGTGCGGAGCCGATTTGAATAAAGGTTCCTGTACGTGCAAAAAAGAAGATGGTCCGAGTGCCTGGTCGGCGTTGGACGGATTGAATTTATAAGACGAAGGAGGATTGCGATGGCAGTTCCAAAAAGAAAAACTTCTAAGAGTAAAACCGCGAGCCGCAAAGCTCAGAACATGAAAAAGCCGATTGCGCGTGCATCTTCCTGCTCGCAGTGCGGCGCTCCGGCTCAGCCGCATCATGCGTGCAAAAGCTGCGGATATTATAACGGACGCCAGGTTCTCACCGTCACTGCTGAAGACTAGGGATCATGCGTATCTCCGTAGATGCGATGGGGGGCGATTTTGCTCCCCGGCAAATTGTTGCTGGATCAATCCAGGCTGCTGAAAAACTTCAGGGCCTGGAAAAACTTTATCTGGTCGGCGACGAAACCGCAATTCAGGCTGAGCTTGATAAATACAAAGGCTCGGTTCCTTCGTGCATTGAAATTTTTCACTGCACGGAAGTGGTTGAAATGGGCGAGTCTCCGGCAACGGCCATTCGACGGAAGAAGGATTCTTCCATCGCGCGGTCTGTGGAGCTCGTTAAAGATGGCAAGGCCGATGCGGTTTTTTCCGCTGGAAATACCGGTGCGGCCGTGGCTGCGGCGACGCTGAAGTTGCGCACCCTTAAAGGGGTGTCCCGTCCGGCTATTGCCACCATTATGCCGACGCCGAAGAAACCTTTTGTTCTACTTGATGCCGGAGCCAATCCGGACAGCACCCCTGAAATGATTCAGCAGTTTGCGGTGATGGGCAGTATTTATTCCCGCGAAATTCTGGGCATTAAGGAACCTACAGTCGGACTCGTCAGTATTGGCGAGGAAGAGGCTAAGGGGAACGAAGTCACGAAAAAGACCTTCAGGCTGCTGGAGCAGACGCATCTTAATTTTATCGGCAATGTTGAGAGCCGCGACCTCTTTACTGGAAAAGTCAGTGTGGCGGTTTGCGATGGTTTTGTGGGTAATGTGATCCTGAAAACCAGTGAGGCTGTAGCCAAAATGATTTCCACCTGGCTTCGCCGGATGTTCAATAGCAGTTTCATCCGGAAACTGGGGGCCTTTATTGCACAGGGTGTTTTCAAAGAAATGAAGCAGCATGCGGATCCCTCGAGTTATGGCGGAGCTCCGCTTTTGGGAGCAAACGGCGTGGTCATTATCGGGCACGGCTCTTCCAACGCATTTGCCACGTTTAATGGAATACGGGTTGCCAGCGAGGCGATTAGTCATGACGTAAACCATTTGATTGAAGATGAACTTCAGCGTATAAATCCCGAAACCTAGTATTTTTCACGGAACGACTGCATGGACGCGAAGCGTAAAGTTTCAATCATTGGAACGGGATCCTATGTGCCTGAAAAGGTGCTGACGAACCAGGATCTTGAGCATATCGTCGAGACTTCCGACGAATGGATTTATTCCCGAACCGGGATGCGGGAACGCCATATTGCCGCGGACGATCAGGCGGCATCGGATCTGGGTGCGGAAGCTGCCAAGAAAGCGCTGGAAGATGCCGGCGTAACGGCTGACCAGATTGATCTGATTATCGTGGCCACTCTTTCTCCCGATATGTTTTTCCCGAGCACGGCTTGCTTTGTGCAGGAAAAAATCGGGGCCAAAAATGCCTTTTGCTTCGACCTAGGGGCAGCGTGCTCCGGATTTCTATACGCGTTGGATAATGCCAAAAACCAGATCGCCGCAGGCGCCATTAATACGGCGCTGGTGATCGGTTCTGAAAAAATGAGCACCTTTGTGGACTGGGAAGACCGGGGCACTTGTATTTTGTTCGGCGACGGTGCCGGCGCGGCTGTGCTGCAGGCGGGTGCTGAAGGACGTGGGCTGATGAATGCCGTCATGGGATCCGATGGATCGCTTGCTGATTTGCTCTGGACACCGGGCGGCGGAAGCCGGAATCCAATTTCGCACGAGATGATCGACGAGAAGCAGCACTATCTTAAAATGCAGGGTCGCGAAGTGTTCAAGCATGCCGTCAAGCGTATGGGGGATACGGTGGTCCAGGCATTGGAAAAAAATGAAATCTCGGTTGATGATGTGAATTGCTTCATTCCGCATCAGGCGAATGTCCGCATCATCGATGCCATTTCCAGGCGTCTGGGGGTGGCGGATCGCATGTATTCAAATGTTGAAAAATATGCCAACACCTCTTCTGCCGCGCTGGCTATTGCGCTGGATGAAGCGGTGAAGGATGGAACAATTTCTAAAGGCGACCTTGTGGTGCTGACCGTATTTGGCGGTGGCTTTACCTGGGGCGCCAATGTTCTGGAATGGGGAAAATAATGAAAAAAGCAATCGTCTTTCCCGGACAGGGATCTCAAGTGGTTGGAATGGGCAAGGATCTGGCGGAAGCCATCCCGGAGTGCAAGGCGCTGTTTGATCAGGCCAATAAAATTCTGGGCTATGATCTCACCTCCATCTGTTTTGAAGGTCCTCAGGAAGAACTGAATAAATCCAACCATGCCCAGCTGGGTATTTTTGTGGCCAGTGCCGCGGCGTTCAAAGCGCTGAAGCTGAAACAACCTGATCTGGAGTATGACGTGCTCGCCGGACACAGTCTGGGCGAATGGACCGCCCTTTATGTTTCCGGAGCCGTCAGTTTTGAAGACGCCATTAACGTGCTGAAAGCGCGTGGCGAATTTATGCAGGCGGCCTGCGAAGAAAATCCGGGGGCCATGCTGGCGGTGATGAATCTTGATGGCGACAAGCTGGTGGAGATTGCGAGCGAAGCCGGATGCTATGTAGCCAATTTTAACTCCCTTTCCCAGACGGTACTTTCCGGCACGGCGGAATCGATTGATAAAGCGGAAGTACTATGCAAAGAGGCTGGTGCGAAACGCGCGATACGTCTTCCTGTTGCTGGCGCGTTCCACTCGCCGCTGATGCAGCCGGCCGCAGATAAAATGAATGATTTTCTTTCCGGTGTTGAACTGGATGCACCGGCAAAGCCGGTTCTTTCCAATGTGACTGCCGATGTTCATGTTCCGGCCGATATTCAGGCCAACATGGTGAAGCAGATTACTTCCTCGGTGCGCTGGGTGGCTTCGGTCCAGAAGCTGGTTGCGGATGGGGTTGAGGAAATTATTGAAGTCGGCCCAGGCAAGGTCCTTGCCGGTCTTATAAAGCGTATTGACAAGGG
>CAKZQV010000585.1 GCA_937141895.1 uncultured Verrucomicrobiota bacterium | reverse complement strand
CGGGTTGGCGGGCGTCGTTATTGCAACGGGAATCAGTCTGATTCTGCAGCGGACATTCTTTATGACGTATTATGCCATTAAGCTGCTGGATATTCATTGGTACCGATTGGTTAAGTGCTACATTCCCGGAACATTCGTAATGATCGCTTTTATGGTTCAATGGATCTGTTTTGACAATAAATACCTTATTCACATGGGCGTATCGTCCATCATCATTGCTTGTTTGTTCTGTTTAGATGTTTTTCTGCTGGAGCGCGAAAGTAGAAATGCGCTCAAATCAATTTTTACAGCGCTGTTAAGAAAATAGGGTGAAAGCGAGTGATTCAAGGCTTTCATTGAACAATATGGAACGCAGACTACTTTCAAGTATACTTTCGGGATTCTACGCATAGGTTTAATGTAGTGGCTTCAACACTCTTATTTCTTATATTTTTAGTGGGCGGATGCGTTTTTTTAAGAGCGTTCAAGGCGTATGATGGTGTCCTGCAATTTCCGTTTTTAATGACCTGCGACCTCCTCTTTTTCTTGGGACCGCAGTTATACTATCTATCGCTCCATCCAGAAGTATACGGCATGCATGACCCTGGAGCTTTATCTCTTTATTTGGGAGTAACACTTCTTTTTTATGTGGCAGCGGTTGCTGGTTATCACAGTCCCGTACAGTCCTTTAAAATTCCAAATTTCAGCTTTAATGAAAACAAGATGATTGTCGGTCTGTATGGACTGATTCTGATTTCAATCTATGGAAAAGTGAAATTGGCGGGCCTGTCTGAAGAGCTGACCTCTTCGACGCAGTGGACTGGATTGCCTGTGCGATATTTGTTTTTTTCCTCTGTAGGAACGCTCTGTATACCCTTGGGCATTATTCTGTTTTTTAAGTACAGGCGGAAAATTATTCTCCCGGCGCTCGGTATGGAAGTGATGAGCGCATTGTCTGTCATTATTTTCGGGGGACGGCGCTCACCGGCCGCATTTCTGGCTATTATGGTTCTCACAGGTTTGTGGTTTGCCCGTCGGATCAAAATTTCGCGGATGGCCATTATCGGTGGGGGTATCGTCTTTTTTATGTTTGTTATGAACGTTGGGACCTATCGACATCTGGTGAATACTGATGATCCCGAGAAATGGAGTAAGATCACCAGCGAAGTATTCGACATAAAAAAGACGATCAGCAAGTTTACTGAAAAAGAGGGTTCGAAAAGTTCGTCCAGTTATGTTGATGGACTTAATGGTGTACTCGCTGTTTCGGCCATTAATGAAACCATGAAATTTGATTATGGGGTTGTTCTTTGGAACCAGCTCATTGGCCGCTGGGTTCCTGGCCAGTTAATCGGACGTAGTTTTAAGCAGTCCTTGATTTTGGAGATCAACAGTTGCAAACAAACGCTTTCGGATCATTATGGGTATAAGCTCAAGGCCGGGACCTGTATGCCGGGATATGCTGAAATCTTTGGTTCGTTTGGATTTTTAGGGTTTATTTTTATGTATTTTGCGGGTCGTATCACCCGTTTGGTCTGGGAGCAATCTCTTGCAGGAAATCTGATCGCGCAGGTGTGCCACTTTGCACTCGCGCCAATGTATTTGCGTTTCGGAGGAGGAGGAATCTGGCTGTTGATTACCGGGCTGGGCTTCTGGGCCATCTTTTTAACCCCCATATTATGGTGGGCAAAGGAAAAAAGGCTGGATCACTATCCTTTACAAGAGACCGAACCGCCCTCAACTTCGGGACAAACAGTAAATTGAGCACGGTATTTGCTAAAAGGGTATAAATGATATTTTTAACGTATGATAAGAATCATATTTCCGATTTACGGATTTATTTCGTTAAGGTTGCACCATGAGAATTTTATATTTTGGGTATCCATCGGGATCCGGGAAAGCTCCGCACCAGGAAATGGCGGCAATATACCTGGCCCGGAAGGGATATTCCGTTGACCACATCAGCTGGGGAGGAAATGTTGAGGATCATTCGATGGAAATCGATAACCTGAATTATCTGCCTCAGCCTAAAAAAGGCGTGATGTCCGCCGTCAGGCTCTTGCTGCACCTCGTTCGTCTTGTGGGTTTGGGGCGCACCTATGATGTGATTTATGTGCAGGGAGCGCAACAGACGCCGTTTCTCTTTTGGCTGCCTCTCATAAAGCGGAAAATCCGAATCATTTATCATACTCAGGATTATCTGGAACCGGGACGCTATCGTTTTTACGAAAGGTTTGAGCGGAGACTGGCCAGGCAGGCTCACTATGTAATTTCAAACGAAGTCAACCGGGCCCGTTTCATGAAGAGCCACTATGGACTGCCGCACATGCCCGTTGTCATTCGAACGGCGCTACCCGAATGGTGGCCGATCCCGAAACGTTCGGACGAGTTTCGGGCGGATATATTAAGGCAGAGCGGAGTGGCGGATCCGAAAAAGGCGGTGATGATTGTTTCCGGTGGACCTTACCGTGATGATCGTATGTCCTCACAGCTTGTAGAAGCTTTCGCCCGTTTGCCGGATCATTTTGTTCTCGTATTTAACGGTCCGGCGATGGCGCCTGGAAGAGAGTGCCGGGCTGCATGTGTGAAGAAAATGGAAGAGCTTGGGATTTCAACACGTATCGTATTTCTGGGAGGGTTGACTTTTGAGGAACTGCTTTCTCTATACGGCATAGGTGAAATCGGAGTTTTATTATACCCGAATGAAGGCATCGGGCATTTTTATCAGTGTCCTGGACGTTTGTCTGAATATTTGCGCTCCGGTCTTTCGCTCATCACCAGTAATTTTCCTGGGCTGGAGCTCCTTACCTTAAAATATAAACTGGGCGCGGTATGCGATCCCGAGGCTCCGGAATCCATTGCTTCAGCGTTAGTTGAAGTTGCCGAGACCGCGAAAAAGCGGCGGTCTGGAATTCTGGAAGTCGCAGAACAGGTTTTTGTATATGAGCAGGGATGTTCAATTTTAGATAGCATTTTGGAGGGATCTTATGAGTACAGCTGATTCTCAGTCATCGCAAAAAGTGCTGGTGATTCAGCGTGGCGCGCGGCATCGATATTCCATTCCGCGTCTACTTGAAAATGCGAAGCTGCTGGAGGCGTTATACACGGATTCCAGTGCGTACAGCACGGCCGGGCGTATTGCGGCCAAATTTTCAGACATGGGGCCACGGGTCCAGGCACTGGCTTCGCGTATTCCTGAGTCTATACCTCGTGAGAAAGTTTTTTCATCTGACAAACCGCTGATTTCCTCCTTGTCTCGAACGGTAATTTCGTCCGACATGAGCGGCGTTTTCAAGCGTTGGGGTTTGCAGGGGGCCGGCATTGTATACAGCATGTATGGCGAAGAACTCGATTTCCTGCGATGGGCTAAAGCACAGGGTGCAAAAATTATTGTGGATGTATTCATCAGCCCTCTTTCGAACCAGGTCGTGCTTGATGAGCAGGATAAATTTGATGTGCCGAGCGGTTTCCGAGTGGATGCATCCGAGTGTGACTATTCTCCCGATCGCGGGGTCGGGGCTTTTGCACCGATTGCCGACATTCTCTTGTGTCCTTCCGAGTGGGTCGCGGAAGGGGTTCGTAAATTTGTGCCGGATTGTGCTCATAAAATCCGCATTGTTCCGTATGGATCGAGTCTTCATCCAAAAAATCAGGAGGGAGACAATCTCGGCCGAATTTTATTTGCCGGGCGCGATCCTTTACGTAAAGGCCTGCCTTATCTGGCAGAGGCCGTCCATCGTCTGCGTCAATCCGGTATGAATCTCGATGTGCGCGTTGCTGGTCTTGAGCAACAGGAATGCAACTGGTTTCCGCATTATCAGGAATTGAATTATTTAGGCTTGGTCAAAATGGATAAAATGGGCGAGGAGTTTGCCAGAGCGGATGCGTTTATTCTGCCGTCCTTATCCGAGGGGCAGGCAGGCGTTCTGCTCGAAGCTTTGTCGTATGGGTGTCCTGTGATTGCCACCAGAGAGTCTGGTGTGGATTTAACCCAGAATGAGAATGGGATATTGGTGGATGCCGCATCAGGGAAGCAGATTGAGGAGGCCATTGCGCGGATCATACAGGATCGCGATTTCCGGGCAAAGTTATCCGAAAATGGAAGAGCATTTTTTGAACAGAATTTTTCTATGAACCTCTGGCAGGAACGTCTGACAAAGGTTGTTCGGGAGCTTCAGAGTTAAGGATATATGATGAATAATCACAAAAAGGAGAGCGAGGAGTCCGCACGCTCAGTGGCCGTAATCACGTTTCATTCGTGGATAAACGGCAACTTGAACTACGGAGCCAACCTTCAGGCTTATGCGCTTTGCAAGGCCATTAAGCAGTTGGGGCATCCCGTCGAGCTTATCGATTATGTCCCGGAAATTATCAGCTCAGGCTCAAAGTTGAAGGATGTATACCGACGCGCGTTTCGTACGTTCATTTCATGGAAAGTTCCAAAAGATAAAAGGAACGGTTTCCGTGATTTCACCAGAAAATACTGTTTCTTGAGTGAGCGAAAGTATCGAAATTTAAATGAATTAAATCAAAATCCTCCCGCGGCGGATGTTTATATGTCCGGCAGTGACCAGGTCTGGAATACGAATATTTTTCATGGGGCACTGTTCCCTGCATTTTTCCTCGGTTTTGGGCCTGCATCAAAAAAACGGGTTTCATATGCAAGCAGCTTCGGCACCCATGAACCGGATCTAAGCCTCAAAAGTGAAATTATCGATTTACTGAAACAGTTTTCATCGATTGCCGTGCGAGAGAACAGCGGCGTCGATGTAATTCATAATATGCTGGGAGATGATACGGATGTCTCAGCGGTTTTGGATCCGACGTTTTTGCTTCAGGATTATGAAGACGTAATGGAACCGATGGATACCCAGGGGATGTTACTCGCCTACCTGTTTAAGCCAACGGAAGAAGATGTTGAGTGCCTTCGGCAGACGGCAGATAAGCTATCGCTTAAACCCGCGTTGATTTGGGATGAACGAATGGCGAGGTTCCTTGGCATTGAGCTGGTCGAGTGTCATTCTCCGGCTCAGTGGTTGGGCGCTATAAAAAATGCGGATGCCATGGTTACCAATTCATTTCATGGAACTGTTTTTTCTATTTTGTTTCAGCATTCTTTTGTTAGTTTGTTAAGTAACGACAAAAACGTTGCGAATCGAAATACACGCGTTCTTGATCTTTCAGCTAAGCTGGGAGTGAAAAAAAATGTGACTGCTTCGCGGGATTTGGATTCGTGGTTGGCGATACTTAAAGAGCCGGTGTCATGGACAGAAGTGGGACAGAATCTTTCGAATGAACGGGAAGATTCTTTAGCGTATTTAAGAAGTGCTATTCAGAAGGGGTAAACAAGTTGTGAATCATATTCGGCGGCGGTTGTTCCGAGTCATTACTTTTGTAATGGGAATGCCGGTTAAGAGTGCCGACCACACGATTTAAAAAATTATGATGCACGTCATCTTGTTGTAAACGCAGCGTATCTCATGAATAGACAATATAGTAGTAGGATTATGTATCAGGTCAGAGGTTTATTTTCATTAGAAAATATGCTTCCAATAACGGCTTGCGAGAAGGAGTTTAAGACATGAGTCATCCAAGTGTTTCTATCTGTATTGTCACCTATCTGGATTCAGAGGAGCGGTGTCGGGTGTTGGAGGCAACGTGTCGTAATGCTTTGCAACAGCGATATCCGAATTTTGAAGTGGTAGTTTCCGACAACGCAGGGCCGGTGACCGCAGAAGAGGCGCTGGCATCGATTGAAGATCCTCGACTGAAAATTTTCAGAAATGAAGAGAATCTGGGCATGGCGGGCAACATGAATAAGTGTATTGAACGCTGTCAGCATGACATCATTAAAATGAATTGTGATGATGATTTGCTACACCCTGACTTTCTGACCCTTACGGTTCCATGGGTTGATGATGAATCCCTGGTTGTTACCGATATGGAAAAATACATCATTGGTACTCATCCAGAAGGTATGGATCGGACCGTATCCAAGGATCCGGAGGTGGTCGTCAGGGAGCCGGGTTACCGATATGATTTTTGGCGGATCAAGTACGACGCTTTGCCGGGCGATACCTTATTCACAAAAAAACTGCACAGTTCTCTCGGGGGCTACCGGTCGGGATCCGGGGTCTGTGACTGGGATTTCGCGGTGCGCGCCCGCATGCAAAAAAGAGTCCTCAATATAAAAGAAAAACTGTGTTTTCAAGGGGTGTGGGATTCAAGCCTGACGGAGAAAATTTTGAAAACCAAGCCGTACTACTTCATCCACTCAGGCTTGTTTACAAAGTTTAATCTTCTTCGGGAAAATTCATTTCGTTTATCACATCGTCTTCATCTCTACACGATCATGTTTCTTCAGCTTTTTGTGGCGGGTATGCGGTGTGTCAGAAACTTAAACAAAGTGGAGTATCGAAGCGGCTTTAGAGTCTATTGGACCTGTTTCGTTGGAAGCATGATCGAGCATTAGTGTTCATGATGTGCTTCGGAACAGTGAGTACACAGAGAGACCTCTACCGATAGAAGAATTTAAAAAGAACGAAAATGTATTCGATATCCTACTATAGGTCCTCGCTATGAATCTCCTTTCGCATATCCATATCCATCGGATTCCCAATCCGTCCGGGGTTGGTCGAGTTATTGATCAGATCATAAAAACTCATGCAGAGTGTTATCCGGAAACGGATCACCGGATGTTGGTTTCGAAAAAGCTCTACGAAACGTTTTCGCCGCAGTTATCCGATTTTTGGAAAAAACAAACATATATCAGCCACGGAATATCTGCCTCGCTTCAGCAGGCGCTATGGATTTGGGGCAACACGCCGGCTGCTGAAACGTATTGGCCGAAAGTGGATGTGGTCTATTGTCCCGCAGAATCCTATGTGCCAACGAAAAAAGCGAAGTTGGTAAGCACCATTCATGACGTGGCTGGTTTTGAGCCGGATCTCTACCCTCAGGACCGCGACCGACGGTGGCATTGTCGCAAATGGACGTCGCTCTTCCGGCAAATGGAAAAGCATTCAGATGCGGTGGTCACCGTATCAACGTTTTCGGCAGAGCGCATTGCACACTTTTTCCCGGGTTTGGAACATAAACTGAAAGTCATCTATAACGCGCCGCACTGTATTTTTGGGGATCCGGTGGATCAGGAATTGAAGAAGGAAGTCGAAAGCCTGAGCGCGGGTAACCCCTACATCCTAGTTCCGGGCGGACTTTCACTGCGTAAAAACGCGGAAATCATTCTTAAAGCCATTCCTGAAATCGCCCGTCAAATGCCCGATGTAAAACTCATTATTGCGGGATCAAGCGGGCAGACCTATCTCGATCAGCTCAAAGCCCTAAACGTCGAGAATGTGGTGTTGGCGGGCTATGTTTCGGACGAACTTTTGAATGCACTTTACCACGAGGCCTCCGTGGTCTGGTTCCCCTCTAGATATGAAGGGTTTGGGATGCCGGTTATCGAAGCGATGGCCACGGGAGCTCCGGTTGTTGCGAGTAATGCGGCCTCCGTGCCGGAGGTGGCCGGCGGTGCCGCGACACTCTGTGATATGGACGATGCGAATGAGCATGTGGAAGCCCTCCGTTCGGTCATAGATTCCGGAGCGAGTCAAAAGGTGGACGTTCGCGACCGTTCGCGCAAACAGGCGGCTGAATTTACCTGGAAGTCATCGGCACAAACGCTCGAAACCATTTTCAGGTCACTCTAATCATGATTGTTGTCTGCGACATAAACGAAGTCTGGCGTAAAAAACCATTTGCTGCGCTGGCCGAAAAAAAAGAGGTGCTCGGGGTGTCCCCCGCAGATTGGTTTGTGGCGCGTCGCCGTGGAAACCTACCGGCATTGGAAGGTGCCATGCATCTTTTCCCCGTTGTGCTCCCGCCCAGTTGGGCGTCCCGATTGTCCGGTATCGGGCAACGCTTGCTCTGGAAAAAAATCGTTCAAAAATGCAAATCGATGAACCAGTCGATTGATGCTCTCATTGTGACGAGCCCGCACTATCTGCCGATGCTGTCCATGATTCCCTCTGATTTGAAAACCATCTACTATTCATCGGACGATTACAGAAATTATGAAGGCTGGGGCACTGTTGCGGCCATGGAAAAGGAACTGGTTGAACGGGTTGATCATTCCTTTTTTGTTTCTGCCGGACTGATGCAAAGGGCCATTGAGGAATATGGTGTTGATCCAACCCGGGTTTCCGTCAGCATGAATGCGACTGAGAAACGCTTTTTTCCAACCTCTGGAACGTTGCCGGGAACTCCTCCCGAGCAAGGACTGAAGCGTCCGATTGTCGGCGTGGTCGGCGGCATTAATGACCGGCTTGATTTTAATATTTTAAAACGCTGCGCAGAGCTTCCAGGCCTTGGAACTTTAGCGCTGGTCGGGCCGTTGCCTGCTGAACCTTCGGCGGAGCTTCAGGCATTGTTGGAGCACCCCAAGTGTAAAGCGGTAGGGCGGCAACCGCACGACACCATACATCAGTGGTTCCAGTGTCTGGACGTGGGGCTGATTCCGTATGTGGCTTCTGAATTTAATCGAATGTGTTCGCCAATGCGTTTGTTCGATCATCTGGCGAGTGGATCTCCGGTGGTGGCCACGACCGCATGCGACCAATGCGGCGCCTATGGCGACCGAGTATCCGTCTGTGAGGACGCGCAAAGTTTTTCTGAAGCGGTACTGATGCGCATCGGGGATCGTTTTGATCGGTGTGAGGGAATCACCTGGAATGATCGGGCATCGGAAATGATAACGGTCATGGAGGAGCTGAACATTGCTTAAAATTTGCATTTGGATGAATATCCCCTCGCACTATCAGTCCGCCTTTTTCCAGGCATTGGAACGGCGTGATGATGTCGATCTGCGAGTGGGCTATTTTAATGGTGCTTCGCAGGATCGCGCGGCTGAAGGATGGAAAAATGAATACGACTTTAAAGCGTATGAATTCTGCGCCGAAAACGGATCATCTCCTAGCTCGCTGGTTGAATCGGTCAGCGACTGGAAAGAGCGCATTCATGTGATCAGTGGCTATTTCAGCTCCGAGCTGATCGACTGGTTTTGTGAGCAAAAAGCTACTTGGTGTCACTGGTCCGAAATGCCGGGGATTCGTTTGGCTGACCTGCTCGGGTTTCGCACGCCGTTGTTCCGTCTTCTCAATCCGTTGATGCTCCGGTGCAAGCGGAGTGACGGGATGCGGATTAAAAAGCATGCGCTGTGTGCATTCGGGCAGGGCGTACTTGCCCGAAGAGCGTTCACGCAAATGGGCGTGCCCGATAACATGATATCCGATCTCTACTATGTTCCAGAAGGACTGAAGACCGCCGAACCTAGCGAGCAAATGGTTGAATTTGCTCAGGGGCGTAAAATCTTCCTGGCGGTCGGCGCTCTCTGCCGTCGTAAGGGTGTGGATGTTTTGCTTAAGGCATTCGCGAAGCAGAAAACAAACGATTGGTGTGTGGTATTCTGTGGACTTGACCGTGCTAATGGCTTGTATCAGGCGCTGGCTGAAAAACTGAATATTCAGG
>CAKZQV010000584.1 GCA_937141895.1 uncultured Verrucomicrobiota bacterium | reverse complement strand
GCTCGCACTTAGGCGACATCGCCGTTGTCAATGAGGTGATCGAAAAGACGCATACCATTCACTGGACAACCCATTGTTACAAAAAAAAGAGGCGACCAAAGGCCGCCTCTTTTAATCAATAGCACAGATGGTATTACCCAGACGTACTGAATGACATGTTCTTAACGTCGGCTGCGGCACACGCATCCATGACACGAATGATCTGACCATGGATCGCTTTGTCATTCGGCAAAATGTTCACGATCAACTCGCTCTTCGATGCATCAGCGGCCTCTTTGAGGGAAATGAGCTGACCGATCAGCTCATCCATTTCCGAAAAAATAACACCGTTAATAACAATATCGCCAAGCTCAGAAACTTCGATGAGTACTTCGATCGGCAGATCCAGTGTTTCCGGCACATCTACTTTTGCAGGGAGCATGAAGGAGAGGTCCGCTTCTTTTTTAACCAAAGAAGCGGTAACCATAAAGTAGATAAGCAGCAGGAACACAACGTCAATCAGCGGTGCAATTTCAAGCTCCGCCTTTTTGTTCATCATATCTTCGATCAGTTTCATCGTTATTCCTCGAACGTAGCATAGATAAGGTCAGTAGCACCGACCTTACCACAGGCTTTCATAATGTCTTTGCACGTTTTATATTCAACGCGACGGTCAGCACGAATCAGAATCCGTAGTTCCGGGTTCGCCGTCAGTTGCTCATCGACCTGCTCCTGGAGCTGTTCGATGGTCACTTCCTTCGTCCCGATGTACACCTGATTGTTAGCATCAATAGACAACATCATACGGTTTTTCGTATCTTCAGGAACTTTCGCATGAGTAGAGCTCGGAATCTCGACCTCTACCTTCTCCAGTTCCGTGACCACTGATGCAACCATAAAGAAGATCAGCAACAGGAAAACCAAGTCGATCATGGGTCCCATGTCGACGTTAACGTCGTCTCTCGGCGGTCCTTTTAATTTCATTTCACACCTCGCTGTGGAGGGTTGTTATCGCAACGGCTTTTAAACCACTTATTCGCCAGCATTTTCAAAACCGAGTGGAAGTTCACCGGTTTCGAGCGTGTCAAGGAGTCCGCCAATGTTACGACCGAGGGTTGCCGTGGATTTGATGAAACTGTTACGGA
Organism: uncultured Verrucomicrobiota bacterium; assembly: GCA_937141895.1. GTDB lineage: Bacteria > Verrucomicrobiota > Kiritimatiellia > Kiritimatiellales > Pontiellaceae > Pontiella. The sequence goes on along the minus strand of CAKZQV010000584.1, from coordinate 5,777 downwards.
AATAGTAATAGAACAGCATCGCCGGGATCGCAATAACCAGACCGGTTGCCGTGGTCACCAGTGCCTCACCGATATTACCCGCAAGCAGTTCCGGTTTACCCATACCCGTTGAACCAATCGTCTGGAAGGCTTTAATCATACCGGATACGGTACCCAGCAGCCCAAGCATCGGGGCGGTTGCACCAATGATGGAAAGGTAGTCGATCGGCTTCATGTAGGAGGTAATTTCTTCCGTAGAGGCTTCTTCGATCGCTTCTTTTACTTTTCCAAAATTGATTTCGCGTTTCTCTGAACAACGCTCCAGACCGGCCGCAAATACATAGGTAAAGAGGGTTTCGTTTTCTTTACAGAGGCTATGCGCATCGACAATTTTCTTGTCTTTCATCAGCTGGATGAATTCAGGAATCAGATCCGGACGCAACAGCACTTTTTCACGAAGGCCCAGAAAGTTCTGAACGATAAAGTAGACCATGCCCATGGACATCAGGCCCAGCGGCCACATGGCCCACCCCCCCTGTCTGATCAACGTCCACAGCGTCGTTTTCTGCACATTATCTGCAACTTCTGCTGCAGCTTCATCCTGACCGAATGCCGCGGCGGCCATGATCAGGCTCAGGCAAAAAGCCGTTTTAATTATTTTCTTACTCATTGTATTACTCCTTCTCCTGTCGGTTAAGCTTCTTCAGACTCTTCAGTAGATCCTTTTAATTCCTGTTCCGCGCGCAACTCCTCGATCTTGACTTTCAACAGCTGCGCCTGATCATCTTCGTTGGTATTTTTATACAGCAGAGAAATCTGCCGAATCACTTCTTCGGCGGAATCGAACATCAGAGGATTTTCCTTGCCGAGTTCGGTATAAATCTGAGCACAGAATAATTCAGCCGGCTGCATCCATTCCGTATCCTGACTGTTGAACGCAATGATTTTGGCCACCAGCTCCATGGCATCAGCATATTGCGTCTTCAGCGCCATCAATTTGGCCATGATGTATAGTCTTGCCGGCGCTGACTCGCTATTGAGCTCTTCGTTCCAACCATATTCAGCAATCACCGCTTCAGCGCGTTCGGTCTCGCCGGCATCGATCATGGCCAGTACACCGTAAATGCGGGCTTTTTCCTGCACGTCCGGATCGCGGTCATCTTTGATAAGTCCGGCAGCAATTTCCTGCGCTTTTTCATAATCCTTTGTCTTATAGTACAACTCCATCAGAAGCTCTTTATATGACGCAAGATTCGATGGAATATCTGAATATGCGCTATACGGATCCAACGCGCTGTTTAACGAAGAAATCACGCGCTCATATTCGCGATTCCTATTCAGCTCATTGAGACGGTCTTCATCGACTTTAATATCGAACTGGAGCTCTTCAATCGTGTTTGCTCCCACCCGGATAGGGCGAGGCGATGACCCCGTCTGGAACACAACCCAGTCGCCATCGCGACCAACAATGGCACCTTCCCAGGATTTCTCACCCGGCATGATCAATGTGGCTGCGAGCGACACGGCCTGTGCCGCCGTACCGAGCATGAGAACCCCCGATAAAACTAAACTGCAAACTGATTTATTCATTATTGCCTCTCATCTTGTTCAGCTGAATACGTACCGGTTCAGCCAGCGCGTTGGTTTGGGTGTAGGGATCTTCGAGCATTGCTTCGAGCGTATTGATCGCCTTTTCCTCTTCACCCATTTTGATCAGCACATCTGCTGCCGCCAGATACCCTTTCGCCGCCCAGTTACCGTCTTCATAACTTTTGAACAGAAGATAGATACGCTGATAGAAGCTGTGGGCCTTTTCCAGATCACCGGCAGCTACAGCGCAATTTCCCATGCCCATCATGGCTTCAGCAAACAGCGGGCCACGCCATTCCCCTACTCCCATGACCATGTTATATGAAGCTTCGGCTTCCTCCAGCTTGCCCATTTTGAGTTGGGTGTCCGCTTTGATTATCTGCGCCCATCCCATCTGCGCTTCAGCCCCGAACATGCCTTGAGCCTCATCAATCGACCAAAGAACTTCTTTATAATTTTCCTGCTGAAGATACATGTACGTGCGGGCTCGGTAGGCATGCCACAACAATTCCGAATCTTCGAATTTTTCAATATAGTAGTCGCTGAGACGCTTCATCTCTTTCGTATTACCGGTATTCACCGCAGCATCACACATCAGAGAGAGCGTCGCCGGAGAAGTCAGCTCAAGCGGTGTATTGGCTTCAAGCAACTCCGCACCAAAAGCGACTGCGACATCTTCTCCCTGCAACAGAGCCTCTGCTACCTGCAGACGATACCGTAGCACTTGATAACGTGGATCAATATTGGTGAGTTTAAGCTTAACTTTCAATGCCAGCCCTTCGCGATCCGATTCGGAAAGGTGGGTGTCAGCAATTTTTATCAACTCATAAATCAACTTATCGACCCCGTACTGCATCGGATCATTTCCAAAACGTTCGATAGCGCCGAGGTAATCCGATACTGCATCCTGCACCTGACCCAATTCAATCTGCGCCTGACCGATCCAGAATACCGCTTCAGCAACATCAGCATCTTCTTCCCAGCGGTCCATGTAGTAGTTCATCAAGTCGATGATTTCCTGCCACTTAAATTCCAGTTTATACACTTTAGCTGCCTGAAAGGCTGCATATGAGGCCTGGAGCGGGATGGTTGCTTTATCGATGCCCATGCGATAGTCCGCCAATGCCCGGTCTAGAGTGTAAGGGTCCTCATTGGATGCCTCTTTGGCCGCCTCAATATCCCCGCGCATACTGTACGCTTCGGAAATCACAGGTACTTCAGGATACCGTTCAATAAATTTGGTAAAGGCCGCTTCGGCTTCCGGAATATTTTCCAGGCCGAATAAACACACGCCTTCACGGAACAATGCGTCGGCAACATGATCACCTTCATCAACCGTTTGCTGATAGCGCTGGAAATCAGGCAATGCCATTGCATACTTTCCCTGCATCAGGAAGGTCATACCACGATAATAAACCGAATCATCAATGTGTGCACTACCCTTAAAGTTGTTGATAATCACACTGAACTGTTCGCCGGCAGATTTGTAATCGCGTACTTGGAAGTAACCAAATGCGAGCATAAAATGCAGGTCGGATTGCAACTCAAGCTCATCCGCATCATCCGTGGCGGGCATTTGCTCGACGTATGGCCGCATCTCGACCACTCGGGGGAAATTCTGTTTAATCAAATTATCACGGAGCATCATCGTGAGCAATGTGCGGGCATACTGTCCGTCAGGACGTTCATCCAGATAGAGCAGAATTCGCTCTTCCGCTTTCTCCGTCTGACCCACCTCGTATAACACGAGTACAGACTGCAGCATGGACGCTTCGCCAATTTCGCTGGTTCGGTCATCCTGATACAGTTTATCAAACAAGACATACCCTTCCCAATAGCGCTTAACCTCAGCATAAATCTGTCCAATACGGAAGGTCACCTCATCCTCATAAGGCGGCAGTTCTTTCAGTGTAGCCGTAGCTTTTTTAATATCTTCAATTTCACCCTGAATCTGATCGAGCTCCGCTTGTGGAGTACTTTTCTGCTGCTCAGTGACTAATTCTTGATGTAATCGCACAAGGCGCTTACTTGCGTGATCAAGGAGTTTTTCGCGCGGAAGAACCATGCGATAGAGCAAAAGAGAGTTCAGATAATCATCATCTTCAAACCGAGCCTTGCCGGCTTTCATAAGAGTCAGGTTAAGCGAGATGTCATACTTCGAATCCGTACGATAAATGCGGGGGATCCAACCGAACAGCTGACGCCAGTCTTCCGCCTCTACCAACGCACGGACAATCATAATCTGGCACAGTTGCTCAACGCGCGGATCCTTGGTATTCCTTACAGAATAACCCAACGGCTCAACAGCTTCCGACCATTTTTTCAGCCGGAAACGCGCTTGCCCCAGAAACAGGTTAGCATTGTAGATGTCTTCCCGCTCAAGATCAGGCATGGCCAACAGCTGCTCAGCGATCTCCTCAATCTTCTTCCAGTTGTTGGAGTCAAAGAATCCCTGAGCCATCATACGTAAAGCCATACGCTCTTTCGGGCGCGGCTCGTTCGCAAGATACTCCTCCAGAATCTTGAGCCCCTGAGCGGAGTTTCCAACTTGGTAATACGAACGGGCCAGCTGAAAACGACAGGTCTGAGCAGTGCTTCGTCCGCTAGGATCGGTTAACGGCGCCGTGCGACTGATGATCGCCTGGAGCGCCGGAATAGCGCCTTTATAATCCCCGCGCAACAGCAGACGGTCCGCTGAGGCAACCAAGTCCGAAATCCCCATGGAACCATAACCCTGAGCACCTGCAAGGCCGGCTGAACATACCACAACAGCCAGAAGCGCGATCTTCAAAGCGTGTCCGTGTGAACGGCTGAAAAACTTCATAAACTTACCCCTCGTTACGCTGGTAACAAAAAATATTAAATGTAGCAGTGTCACTGCCAAAATTCATATCAGCGGAGAACCTGCCCCCGCGTGAATTCACAATAAATGCGATTGATAACAGCCTATTCCCTTAAGGAAACATTTCAAGCGAATAACGCTATAAAATCGGCGTATGGCGCGCATTGCCAAGGGATCCCTGCTCTGGACAACATACAAAATATTACCTGAAGTTGTGCGATGTTTTTTTCGCAATCCATGGGCACCACATGATCTCAAAGCGCATCCCTTTGAAAATCAACACGATCAGAAACAGGACTAATTTGCTCTGCAATCCAAGAACGGTCAGCAGACTCTTAAAAGGTCTGAAAAATGGAACTATATTCTTTCGCACCGAGCTGGTGCGCATTTTTTCCTAATACCCCGCTCATAAACCAGCAAAAGCGAATTCAAAGGATTACATAGAGGGTTCTGGCTTCAACACACGCTCGCCCACGCATTTAATAGCCACGGCCCCGAGAGGCGCTGTGAATACAATACTCATCACAGCAACCGCCAGAATCACTTCTCCAGCCCCCGTATCCATGCCCGCCGACTCCATCGCCATCAGCGGAACCGCCCCCATCGCCGCCTGCACCGTCGCCTTCGGCCAATAGGCGACCACCGCAAAAAGCCGCTCCATCACATTGAGCGGACTTTTAATCAGCGAGATCAGCACCCCAGCACTCCGGGCAGCGAGTCCGCAAAGGATGACCGCCAAACCGGCCAGCCCTGTTTTCCAGACAAGGGAAATATCCACCTGAGCACCCACCAGCGTAAAGAGCATGATCGATGCAAAAACCCAAAGTTTCCCCAGTTTGGAAGAAATCTCGTGCGCCATTTCCTCCCGCTTCTCAAGAATCATAAACCCCGTCGCCATCACCGCCACTAGTGCAGCAAAAGTCATGCCCTGCATTTCCAGAACATGCTGTATCCGCACCAGAAGAATGGAAACGCCGATCACAATCATCGTTCGCTTCGTAGCGCGCGGATTAAATTGTTCAAATAGTTTCAGCAAAATAAAGCCGATTGCCAGCCCAACCGCCACGCCCGCAACCACAGAAATCGGAATACCCGCAAATTTCATCCAGAGATGTTCAGATGTACCCGTGTAGAGCCCGAGAAATGCAGAAAAAATAACAATCGCCACCACATCATCCAGCGAGGCCGCGGCCAGAATCAGCGTAGGAATTCCCTTCTTGGCGCCCATTTTACGCTCCATGAAATGGATCATCATCGGAACCACCACCGCAGGCGAAACCGCAGCCACAATAAAACCGAGCATCGCCGACTCCAGATGAGTCAACGGAAGAAATTTTGGCGCAATCAGCGAAATAGTTGTGCCCTC
>CAKZQV010000583.1 GCA_937141895.1 uncultured Verrucomicrobiota bacterium | reverse complement strand
GGTGATCAACGTACCGGCATACCGCTTCAACAGCTCAACCAGCCATTCAATGGATTCCATGTCCAGATGGTTGGTCGGTTCGTCCAGTAGCAGAATATCGGGCTGACCAAACAGCACCTGCGCCAACAGGACGCGCAGTTTAAAACCACCCTGCAGCACCGTCATATTCTGCTCAAAGAGATCTTCGGTAAAACCAAGCCCAACCAGTAGCGTGGCTGCCTCCGCTTCCATCGTATAACCGCCCGCTTCGCCAAACTCATCTTCAATGTGGCCGCATCGGTCGTTTTCCTCTTCGGTCAGCTCGTCTTTATTATAGAGATATTCGCGCTCGCAATGGATTTTCCAAAGTTCGGGATTGCCCTGGTACACCGTGTCGATGATCGAAAATTCGTCGAACGCGGAATGGTCCTGCCGTAGGTAGCCCACCGAGCAGTCATTCCCGATGGCCACTTCGCCGTCGCTCTGTTGCTGCTGCCCGGTCAGGATTTTCATGAAGGTCGATTTTCCGGAGCCGTTCGCGCCGATTAGGCCATAGCGGTTGCCGGGGGTAAATTTGACGGAGACATCCTCAAAAAGGGCATCTTTACCGAAACGCATGGTAATATTCGAAGTGGCGATCATAGGGTTTAAATCCTGTTTTATTCTTAAATCGGCATAAAATAGCGCGCTTTCATAACAGGATCAGCCAGTCGAACCGACAGGAAATTGAATAAAAAAGGGCATTCGGCGATAACCGAATTTCAGTCGCTTTATAGAAATGCCGTCTGTTCCAGCAGCTCTTTGGCGTGCTGGAGGGTGACGTTGGTGGAATCTTTTCCGCCCAGCATTCGGGCGAGCTCTTCGGGCCGCTTTTCGGCGTCGAGCAGCTCCACCTCGGTGAAGGTACGGCCATCTTCCACCTTTTTAGACACCGCTAGGTGACGATTTCCACAGGCGGCAACCTGCGGCAGATGGGTAATGCAGAGCAACTGATGATGCTGAGCGACCTGGGCCAGTTTACGACCGACGGCTCCGCCGATTTCGCCGCCGATATTGGCGTCAATTTCATCAAAAACGAGGACCGGAATCTGGTCCTGTTTGGCCAGCACCGCTTTGGTTGCGAGCATGACGCGGGAAATTTCACCGGATGAGGCAATCATACGCAGCGGTCGCATATCCTCCCCGGCATTCGGGGCAAATCCAAAATCGATGGTATCCATGCCGCTCGGCGTCGGATCGCATGGTGTGATCTGCACATCAAAAAAACCATGCTCAAAACCGATATCGACGAGCTCGCGCGTAATACATTCCGAAAGATGGTCGGCCACGTTCTCACGTTTTTTCCGAAGTTCGGACCCCGCCTGATCCAAATCCTGAAAAATCAGGGTCAGCTGATTTTCGAGTTCTTCGCGTTTTTTATCGCGGCCACGCAAAGCCTTGAGTTGCTCACTCCACTGTTCCCCATTCTGCAAAACATCTTCAACGGTACTGCCATATTTTCGCTTCAGGGTTTGATAGGTCGTGAGGCGATCATCGAGCCATTCCATGCGCTCGCCGCTGGCATCGATATCGCCGGCGGACTGCTCAATGGAGCGCACCACTTCCTGCACGGAGGTGACGGCACTTTCGAGTTCATCATGCCAGTCCTGCGCTTCAGGCATCAACTTGACTAATTGGTTAAGCGCCTGTTGTGCGGCAACCAGTCCATCGAATGCGCAGCCCTCCCCTTCGGTCAGGGCCTGTATGGTTCCGTTGGCCAGTTCAATGACGTGCTGAGCGTTGGCAATTTTGCTGTGTTCTTCTTCAACCTCAACTTCCTCTTCGGGATTAAGGTTGGCCGTTTCGATTTCATTCACCCGGTAATCAAGAAATTCAATCTGACGCTGAAGATCCTCTTCGTCATCCGCGTTGAGCGCATCAATCTGCTTTTGAACTTCCCGGTATGTTGCATAGATGTCTAAATAATCAGCGTGATTGATCTGACCGAATGCATCGAGAATTTCGAGCTGCACCTTCTGATCGAGCAGCGACTGATGATCGTACGGACCATGCATATCGACGAGCACTTCGCCCAGCCGCTTCAGGGCATTCAGCGTGACGGATTCATCATTGATCGTGGTCTTATTTGAGGTCTCGGTGATGACGCGGCGGATAATTAAAAGGCCGCCATCGCAGCTCTCCAGCCCAACCTCTTCGAGAATCGCATCGACCGCCCGTGTATCCTCAAGGCCAAATTCAGCATGCACGGAACAGGACGTTTCGCCGGTCCGGATCATGGATTTATCGGCGCGTTCTCCGAGCAGGAGGCGCAGGGCCCCGATCATCAGCGATTTGCCAGCCCCCGTTTCGCCGGTGATGACATTGAGCCCTTCAGAAAAGCCGACCTGTACATCGTCGACGAGGGCCAGGTTTTTGATTTTTAACGTCCTGAGCATATTCCGGCGGAGTATCTAAAGATTCGCCACGTACGGCAAGCCGGATTAATCAGGATTAGCAAATTCGCCTACCACCTGCTTTTCTTCATGCCCGTGCTTTTAGCAGGAAACCCCGTCATGCGCAGCTTAATGTAGAATAAAAAACGATGTGTTTATGAATCGGCGATCCACGTCCGGGCCGGGCGATCCAAACCGAGGCCCAGCATATAATTATAGGTTGCCCGGTCCAATATCCGGCCGATTTCATCGGGATCATGATCAAACGGGGTATCAAAAGAGATCTCGTTCCGGGCAAAAGCCGATTCTACGGGCGGCAGAACCGTTAGGCTATAGCGTTCGGGAGCCTGGGACATATCGCTATGTGCCGTTAATGCAAACCGATGCCAGAACGCCGAATGCAACACATCGCGATCAAACAGGTCGCGCACTTTTTCCAATGCCTGGAAAGTCTCCGCTTCAGTCTGCGTCGGAAATCCGTACATGAGATAGGCATGGGTTAAAATACCGTTGTTCGCCAGATCCGTCAGTACCCGCTCGGCGTGCTCCATCCTGATCCCTTTGCGCATCAGATCGAGCGTTCGATCGCAACCGGTTTCCAGTCCACCGGTTACGGCAATGCATCCGGCCTCGGCCATCTTACGAATCAGCACGGGAGAAAACCGCTTTTCGTATCTGATATTTCCCCACCACTCAATGTTCAGGCCGCGGCGTCGGATTTCATCGCATAACCCGTCCAGCAGATCGGGAGGGAGCGCTTCATCCACAAAATGGAATCCATTGAACTCGGTTTGATCCATTACAACTTCTATCCAGTCGCAAATGGTTTGGGGATCAGCCGGATCGTAGCGGCAGATATAATCGATGGAGGTATCGCAGAAAGCGCAACGGCTCCAGCAACAGCCATGGGCCAGTACCAGCTTATTCCAGCGCTCATCCGACCAGAGCCGGGTCACCGGATTCAGACTTTCAAAAACCCCGAAATAATCGTCGAGTTCTAATCCTTGGAAATCTGGCGGCGGCAAATCCGCATGTTTTACCTCTTCCGTTTCGACCGACTGAAAAATGACCGCGCCGTTTTTCCGTTTAAAGGTTCGGACCGGCTCACGCCCTTCGGCCAGATGTTTTAAGGGAATGAACCCGCTATCCAGCGTGATGCTGTCGACATAATCAAAAATTGCAGGATCTTTCAGTTCACGCAGCTCGGTATTGATATAACCACCGCCCAGCGTCACCTGAATTTCAGGATTTTGCTGTTTGATGCGCCGGGCAATGATGAGCGCTCCGAGCAGGCAACCGGGAAACGGCACGGTAATCGCCACCATTTCCGGGAAATGTTTTTCCAATTCAAAATCCGTCAGCTCTTCCAACCAGTCGAAAAAAATTGAATCGCCCTCCTCCAGCTCGCGGCGGAGCGGCCCGAAGTCCGGAAGGCTGGTCGCCAGTTTTTCAGCATATCGGGAGAACCCAAAGTTTGGATCAAGCGCTGCAGCAACATCGGCAATATCGTCTAAATAGAGGCTGGCCAGGTAACGAGCGCGATCGATCAGATCCAAACCTCGGAAATTCCATTGCAGCTGCTCCTCCATTTCGTAGGCCCGGGCGAGGTTTTCGCCTTCGGGAAGCTCGCCTCTTTCCAGAATACGAAAGACCGCATCAGGATTTCGGTTTTGCAAAAAGGCCATGACCAGCTCGATACTTTCCAAATAGGGCTCAGCCGCATCCATCGGAATTCCGAGCGCTTCTGAAACCTTCAAAATCCCGTCCCGGGAAAACAATTTCAACAAAAATTGAAGTGAGAGGTCAGATTGTACGGCATCGTGACCCTGCGCGTTCAGCCAGGCCAAGAGTAGCGGCGTGGCCGCATAAGGCGTATTCGGTTGCAGCAACGGCGGTGTTATCAGTAATATTTTCATTATTTTAAGGTATGAGAAATACGGAAAACCGGTCCGCGTTTCCAACTGAAATCGTATTATGATTGCACGGAAAAAGGCGATTATGCATTAATGAGAATCTTTTACCAAACGAAGGTGCTCTACAATGGCAAAACCAATTTATGCAGGATCCTATAACAACCGCGGCGGTGGGCGTTGGAAGACGGTTTTTATTATCATTATTTTAATTCAGGTAGCTCTTGTGGCCGCCTATATGATCTGGTCCAAAGGCAAAAAAGATGATGCCGGAACGGCGGATATTCCGGAACCGGGCATCCCTTCTATGGCGGATATCGAGCCTGAAATTCCGGGCATTGCTCCGCCGATTGTATCCGTGGAAACGGCAACACCGGCCGTGCAGTCGGCCATCTCCGATGCTCAGGCCGCACTCGATGCCGGCCAACTGCTTGAGGCCAAATCACAACTCGACACCATTGTAGCCTCCTCCCCGAACGATCAAGCCATCAAAATGCTTGGCGATGTGAATATCAAGTTGCTGAAATCATCTATTCCAATGCCTGGAAAAGAACGCTATTCGATTCAGTCGGGCGACTACCTGCAGAAGATTGCCAAAAAATACAACATCACCGTCCCGCTGATCAAAGCCATGAATGGCATGCAAACGGATACGATTCGGGCCGGGGCATCCTTGATGGTCTATAACGGCAATTTCAATATCCGCGTTTCCAAATCGCGCAACACGTTGGATCTGCTGGCCGGGGACAAGCTGTTCAAGCGCTATTCGGTCGGCACCGGTAAATTCGGAAAAACACCCGCTATAGAATTTGAGATCGTTGATAAAATTGTCGAACCGACCTGGACGCGTTTTACGGACAACACAAAAATTGAATATGGCGATCCGGAAAACGTACTCGGCACCCGCTGGATGAAGATCGTGTCGGAAGACCGCCCCGACATTACGGGATTCGGGATCCATGGAACCTGGGAACCGGATAGCATTGGAAGCCAATCCAGCGCCGGCTGCATCCGCATGCTCAATGAAGATGTCGAAGAGCTTTTCGACATTGTTCCGCGCAAGACAG
>CAKZQV010000582.1 GCA_937141895.1 uncultured Verrucomicrobiota bacterium | reverse complement strand
CCCCGTTCCCAAAGTTGTGCGCCGAGGATCCTGCTCCGGCATGATCGGGAACCCATCGCTGGCCAAAGAAATCATTTATGCCTCTAAAGAAGCGTCCAATCTTCCCGTCTCGGTAAAAACCCGAATTGGACTGAAAACGGTTCAAACCGAAGAATGGATAAATCATGTGCTCGAAACCGAACCCGCCGCACTGATCATTCACGGTCGCACCCAGAAACAGATGTCGGAAGGGTTAGCCGATTGGTCGGAAATCGCAAAAGCCGCCACCATTCGCGATGAGCGCGGCCTGAACCTTCCAATCATTGGAAACGGCGATGTCCAATCCTTGGAAGAAGCGCGAAAGAAATGCGACACCTTCAACCTCGACGGTGCCATGATCGGGCGCGGAATTTTTAATAATCCATGGTTGTTCATGGAAGAGCAGCACGAGCGCTCAAAAGAAGAGAAACTCGAGATGCTCTGGAAACATACAGAGATGTTTGACCGCGTCTGGCAGGGCTCAAAAAACTTCCACATCCTGCGCCGCTACTATTCCATATACTCGAAGGGATTCCCCGGCGCTGCCGAGCTCCGCGCCAAGCTGATGCAGACGGAGAGCATTGCAGACGTAAGACACATCCTGTATGATAGATAATTCGCCTACTTCAACAGTAGCTAGTTAAATTTATCAGCCGGCCAGGTGTATTTTTCGTCAAGCCCGCGGGAATCGGTGAAATCACGGACAATTTGTTCCCCGCCCGCCTTCGGGCCATAGACCTTCAACCAAATACCGGAAATCTTATCCTCGGTCATCTTTTTCTGTCCGGTTCTCGTAACCGTGTACGAATAATATCCATCACTTTCAGTATCTTGATACGTATACGCTTTGTAAGTCTCCTTCAGCTCTTCTTTGGCCGTCGTCAGCTCCTTCTTCTGGCCATGATATATAGAATCAAAGTCGAGCGCGCCGGTATAGATTTTCTCACTATCCTTTTCGCCATTGAATCCAGCGACTCTCACAAATATAGCATATTCAACACGCAAACCTTCGATCAGCATATTGGTCTTATTTTCCAGCTGAACCGTATACGTTATCGCAGTGGTCTTGTCATCCACCTTATCCTTATCCAAATCGGTTTTTATCCGAAACTTGGAGTTCAGCTGGAACTGACTCGCCGACATCCACTCTTTGATATAGCTGACATCCGAATCTTTGAAAATCGCGGCAGGAACCGTGGCTTTCGTTCCGTTGTCCCGCAGTAACGTCACTTTTCCAGAGCGCGGATCGCACTTAACAATCTTGGCCTGAATCATCCGGCCTTCTTTATCCGTAAAAATACGAAATTCTTTTGCCGTGCTCGACATCGTACATACGATGCAAATTAGGAATAAATAGTATTTCATAGTACCCATCTCCTAGGTGCAACCTCCCACTCTCAGCTTCAATGCTCGCGTAGGCATGAAGAATTCAACACGCATCATGCAGCCGGAAAGCTGAACGAGTCCCCTACTTATTCCTTCCGACATGAACACTGGATGTGGTCCAGGTTTTACTGTTGCTCAGGCTATCCGGCATGCAGAAATCGCGAGTAAGCACCTCGCCATTATCCAAGGCCTTCGTTACCCGCACCCAAACGCCGCGCACATCGCCCGAGATTTTATTATCACGCCCATCAGCATAGACCCAATCAGCATCCAACTCATAGGTATAAATCGAAACAGGCTCCGTCAGAAGCTCTTTCGACGATTTTGCTCTCAAGGAAGTCACATCAAGCGTTCCGCACCGCACACCTTCCTCATCAATAGTTTTTCCATTACCTGAATTTTCCTGCTCATAAAAAATACAATAATCAACCTTCAGGCCCTCCAGCGGTGAGGTGGACCGATTCTCCAAGGTGATTTCATACCCAAAAGTCTCGGTTTCTCGAGAATCGATCGAATAACCGTAAAAGGTTGATCCAGAACCCTTTTCTTCATCAAATTTTTTGCGCTTCGCATCGATTTTAAAATCGCCGTCATCCAGAAAGACTTTATTTAATTCCCAGCGCAGAATGTATTCCTGATCATCATCCGAAAATGCAAAGATCGGTACGGTGAACACCTTCCGGTTATCCCGTTCAATGGTAACTTTACTTTTTCGTGCGTCGTAGCGAAGAACCCGCCCGCGAATGGCCTTTCCATCCTTACTCAGAAAATCGCGATACTGAACCAGCCCCGCGCCAAAAGATTCCACACTCACCAACAGTCCAACAATTATAGGTAATAACCCCTTCATAATTTCATCCCCTTTTATTTGTTTTAATAATGCCTGAAAATATCCAGTTTGCCCATTATAAAAATTTCACTCATTTATAGTAGATAAATTTCAGTCTTTCTAAGCCGCACCCAATCGCCAAGCAACAACACGAATTAGACGTTTCATCATCAGCCTTCTCTAGTCTAAGGTCCCCAGTATGAAAGAAAATTTTGGACTCTACCTTATATTGACGGATCCGGTGGCCGGATATGAAGCATGCGCCGAGGCCGCCGTTGAGGCCGACCTTCGCTACCTGCAGCTCCGCATGAAAAATACCTCCCAAGACGAAATCATCCGAATGGGAAAGCGGATCAAAAGCATCACGGACGGAACCCGAACTCGCCTCATCATGAACGACAGTCTGGAAGCCGCGATGGCGTGCGATGCCGACGGCATTCATCTCGGCCAGACCGATCGCAGCCTGAACGAAGCCCGAAAAACGTGGAATACCCCAGGGAAAATATTCGGGCTTTCCACTCACTCTTTGGAACAGGCCCTCCAGGCATTGGAACTTTCCCCGGACTACATCGGCATTGGCCCCGTTTTTCCGACGCAGACCAAAATGGACACCGATCCCGTGGTTGGAAGTCAGGAAGCCGGACGAATCGCCCACGAGATCCCCATCAGTTCGGTGGTGATTGGCGGCATTCATCCAGCCAATCTGCCTAAAGTATTTCAGGCTGGAGCAACGAATTTCTGCGTGGTCAGCGCCGTCAACCAATCCCCAGATCCGAGGCTCGCCATCCACGAACTACAACAGATGTGGAAAAGTCACACGTTTTGATCTTGAGCCGCCCCGCTCCTGCGTCTATGTTTCCCCGCGATTTTTACTGGGCGAGTGGTGAAATTGGTAGACACGCGGGATTTAGGTTCCCGTGCCCACAAGCGTGAGGGTTCGAGTCCCTCCTCGCCCACCATTCTTTTGAAATTATGGCTTTTGAAATGTCTAGAGGCAAAGTACCACACTTTAGTATGCGCCCCCACCCCGTTGTGCTGGGAGCGCTGATCATGACGTTAATCGTCGG
>CAKZQV010000581.1 GCA_937141895.1 uncultured Verrucomicrobiota bacterium | reverse complement strand
AAAATAAGAGGGTAGTATGCCGTATATATGGCAAAGCCGAGGCCATATGATGCATCTGGAACACCTCCACCAGCGGGCAAAGTAACCCCCTTTATAAAAAATGGAGACAGGCACATGATATTCACTGCAAACGCAAGTATTAATGGGATTTTAGCGTGTTGAATTTGGTTTTGGAAAGAAGCATTGGGTCTTGCAATAGATTGACAAAGTAAATGGAATGAAGGGGGTACCCATGCTCCTGCTATTGATGCTCCTTGTATGAAGTGATGGGCTGCTAGATTGCTTTTGGAATGAATTACGCCAAGAACAAAGGCTACCCAAATGCTCATGGTTGTAGAGAAAAAGGAAAAGTAGCGATTCTGCGTTCGGTGGGGGCTCGTAATTAGAATCGCCAAGCTAACAGCGAGGTTAGTAACCAGGATCAGCGCTAAGATTGCAGTCGTTGTAAGCATCTGAGATTTAGTTCCAATTCTCCAGAATCATGGAGCCATTGCTTCTTCCGAAACCATGTGTATTCACCATTGCATATTTTAATTCTACACAGCGGTTCTCGCCCATAACATAGTCCAAATCACAGTTCGGATCACATACCTGGAGGTTGGTCGTGTGAGGTATGCACTGATGTTTCATTGCCATAAGTGTACTGGCTAATTGGTGAGCGCCACCAGTTCCCATAGCGCTGCCAACGGAACCCTTTATCGAGGAAATAGGCACTTCATACGCATGGTTACCCAGAGCCGCCTTTATGGATTCTGTTTCCGAGAGGTCCATAGTGCTATCGCCAGGCGCGTGAGCACTAATATAGTCAATTTCCCGGGGAAGGAGCCCTGCATTATAAATGGCATTTTGAATCGATAGAGCAAGTCCAAGACCTTCCCGCCCCCTTGCTGGATCGATCGCGGTTCCATAGGATTTAATAGATCCATAAATTGGAGCTTGTCGAGCAAGCGCATGATCAAGATTTTCCAGGATGAAGACGACGGCCCCTTCTGAGATGACGCCACCACTCCGATTTAAATCAAATGGTTTGCAGGATGCAGAGGGGGGATCTGAAATTTCGGGGAGCTTCCGTGCTTTAGTGAAACACTCCATGACATATTCTGTAATAGTTGAATCTGTTCCTCCTGCAATGGCTATTTCGGCCTTCCCTGCCGCAATATAATTGGAGGCGTATGCCACGGCATCTAGGCTCGAAGAGCAACCATTGGATAATGTTTGTATCGATCCGGTGAGCCCATTCGAATATGCGATGGCGCTGGATGCCGCATTGGGTATGCTCATGACGGCTGTTGTTGTTGTTGGATTTTCGCCCAAGAGATCCATTGCGGGAGCACTGCAACCGATGACGATGGGTAGATCTACAATGGAACGAAGATATTCACGGTTAACGCCGGAATCAGCGATTGCATCACTGGCTGCGACAAGGGCCAGTTGTGTAAAGCGTCCCATTCTTTTTGGTTTTAAAGCCCGATCTATGTATTTGTTAACGTCAAAGTCAGGAACCTCGCCCGCAAGGCTGATCGGAAGTTTTTCGGACGAAAATAGAGTGGTAATTCCAATGCCGGATTCGCCGGCGAGGAGGGAGTTCCAGAAGGCGTCTTTTCCGATGCCGTTGGCCGCCAGCACGCCGAGGCCGGTAATCACAACTCTATTTCTACCGATCACGTGTGTGTGGTCCCCGTTTTATATTCAGCCTATCTTCCTCAGGTACAACAGGATGTGTCTCGCCTTGAAAGATGAATATGCTGCAAATAGATCCCTGTACAATTTTGTACACTAAATATCAATATGTTGTATATATCAAGAATTTTTATACAACCTGTAGACAATATTATTGCTGACGAATGGCATATCCCATGCTTATATAGATTCAGTTTAATTATGGTCTATGTAAGGGGTATTCATGAATAAGAATTATAAGATGCTTTCCGCCGGTGTAATGGTCGGTTTTTTTGTCACCGTTCAGTCGGTTCGGGCCGATGGCTATCGGAATCCTCCGCCAACGGCCGAGGGGATCGCTAAATCGGGCGCAAATTCGGTCTGGGTGGACGACGCCTCCGCGATTTCCTACAACCCGGCCAATCTGGCCTTTCAGACCAATCAGTCTGTTGTTGTGTCCTTTACCTTTGCCCAAACGGAGAACACCTATACTGTTCCGCCGAATCCACTACTGCCTGCCGGCGGAACCTTCGAATCTTCCGGAGACTGGAACATTCTGCCCAATCTCTACTACTCAATTCCGGTAGGTGATAAGGGCTGGGCAGCCGGTCTCGGTATAACGACTCCTTTTGGACAGGGCTTAGAATGGAATGCGGCAGATTTTGAACCCTTAACCGGATTCTCGAATCAGGTGCCGTATGAGGCAGGCGTCGCTTTAATTGACATAAATCCAACAGTTGCATTCAAAGTGCACGAAGATGTCAGCATTGGCGTAGGGTTGGATATTTACTTATCACAACTCAACCTGAAAGCTGTTCAGGGAATCACGACAAACATACCCCCCTTTGGATTGGTTCAGGCCAACTTCAAAGCAGAGGCTGAGTCATATGGATATGGACTAGGCGCCAATGTCGGCGCTTCCTGGAAGGTAGCGGAGGGGCATCGGCTGACGGCAACCTACAGAAGCGCCTTCAAGATCGACTATTCTGGAGACTTAAGCGTGGATGGACAGCCGGATGCTGATTTTGATACTTCGATCCAATATCCCCACATGGTGTCTCTTGGTTATGGAATACAGCTTTCTGATCGGGTTCAGGTTGAAACCATGATCGAATGGTTAAACTGGTCGAGCAATGAAAAGCAGACCTTGGAAATTGAAGGCCAGCCGCCTTCGACCATAGAAAACAACTGGGACGACACGTTCACGTTTGGTCTGGGCGGCAGTTGGCAGGCTATGGACGCTTTAGTGGTGCGCGCGGGGTATGCCTATATTCCATCACCGATTCCGGACGAAACGATTACACCTTTGCTGCCGGATGCGGATCGTCATGCGATTAGTTTCGGTTTGGGCTATACTTTCGGTGCGCACGCCATTGATGTGGCCTATACGTTTAGTATCTATGAAGAGCGCAGTGGACCGTCGGGATTATATGATATTGATTCCAACCTCGTAGGTCTGACATACTCTGCCTCGTTCTAGGGAGTAGTTATGATTGCTGATTCGAAGGAAAAGCTCGGCCAGGTGCTGGTGATTGACGATGAACGCGGACCGCGGGAAAGTCTCCGCATGGTGCTCAAATATGACTATGAGATGATTCTGGCGGAACGTGTGGATGCCGGAATTGAAATGCTCCGGAATAATGATCCCGACCTGGTCATCATGGATATCCGCATGCCGGAAAAAAGCGGAATTGAAGGCCTTCAGGAAATACGCGAAATTAATCCACATGTCTCCATCGTGATGCTGACGGGCTACGGCGACCTTGAAACCGCACAGCAGGCCATCCGCTACGGAGCCAACGATTATCTCCAAAAACCCTTTGATACCGATGAAATTCAGGCGGTGGTTAAAAAATATGTCGATCGCTCCAAGCTGAATTGCCGAAAAAAACAGGCGCAGGAAGAGCTGAATAAAATGACGCAGTCCCTGAGCAGGGAAGTGGGTAAAACCAACAAACTAACCTCTCTCGGTGCAGCATCGTCTGAACTTGTACGCGACCTACGGAATCCGCTGACGATTATTCGTGGCTACCTCGATTTGTTGAATTATGAGCTGAAGGAAAAGCATGAGGACTATGCCTCCGATGAGATGGGCGAGTACCTTGACCAGATCGAAAAAAATGTAGAGCGGTGTGCTGAGCTGGTTGAATCCTGGCGCGCCCTCGGACGTTTTGATTTTTCTCAACTGCAGCGGCTGAATCTGCCGAAACTGATGAATGACTGTTTCCGCGATGCTGCAGCACATTCCGATATTTCGTTTTCGGTTCAGGTGGAAGGTGCTGAGGATCAATATGAAATGCTCGGTGAACGGTTGCAGATTAAGCGAGCGCTTCAGAACCTGATCGATAATGCCGTCACGGCTGTAGAGCGGGAGTCCGGGCCGACCATTACGGTTCTATTTGCCATGAGCAACACGGAGATCGATGTAAAGATTCGCGACAATGGATGCGGAGTGGATGCCTCACAACTTCGCTGGATTTTTGAACCTTTTGATAAAACCGCGACCATCGAAAAAGGCGCGGGACTGGGACTCTTCATTACCAAGAAGGTGATTGAAGAACACCGGGGTACGATGGGATTTGAGAGCCATGTCGGG
>CAKZQV010000580.1 GCA_937141895.1 uncultured Verrucomicrobiota bacterium | reverse complement strand
TCACCTATAAAGCCCACCAAAACAAACAACCGGCCGATGATCTAATTTTCCAAACCTTGGAAAGGCTCCACCTGAGGCCGGAAATTCTCGATAATGAATCGAAACGGATTTCCGGCGGCGAAAAACAACGCATTGCCATTGCGCGGGCCCTGCTGCTAAATAAAACCATCTTTATTGCCGACGAAATCACCTCCGCCCTCGACCCCGAAAGTAAGCAGGCGGTACTAGACGAGCTCTTCCTTCCGGAATTTACCGTGCTCTCTGTATCTCACGATCCAGACTGGGTTCTAGCCTGCTCCCGAATCATAGAAATTAAAGACCGGAAACTGACGGAGGTCTCAAAATGATCGTCGATATGGATGCCGCCTCGACCATTTCTATGTTCGCCCTATTGTTGATTCCGATCGGGATTTTCATCTGGCTGAATCTCTGCCTGATTCGCGAAACCATTATTTCCGCCCTACGCATGGGCATTCAGCTCTTTCTGGTTGGATTCTATCTGAAGTATATCTTTCAGCTGAACAACGGCTTCATCAACCTCGCCTGGGTGCTGCTGATGATGGTCGCAGCCAACATGAGTGTTCTCGGAAAATCAGGACTGAAGCGTAAAATATTTTTCTGGCGAACCCTCACCGGGATTGCTGCAAGCACTTTCATTGTAAGTGGCTGGTTCATTCTCGTGGCGATTCGGCCGGACCCATTCTACGACGCACGCTATATGGTGCCCATCATTGGAATGATTCTAGGAAACTGCCAGCGCAGTAATGTCATGAGCCTCGAACGCTTCTACAGCGGTATCCGGAAAAACGAGCAGGAATTCATGACCTATCTCATGCTCGGCGCCACACTGAGCGAAGCCATACGTCCCTATCTCCGTACCGCGCTGAAAGCCACAGTAAATCCCTCTATTGCCACCATGGCCACCATGGGCATCGTCTCCCTGCCCGGCATGATGACCGGCCAGATTCTCGGCGGCGCCATGCCCATGCCAGCCATCAAATACCAGATCGGCATCATGATCTGCATTTTCACCGCCATGGTCATTGCGGCCCTAATTAATATTCTCTTAAGCCTACCCGCAGCTTTTGATGATCATCAGCGCCTCAAACCGGATATTTTTCAATAGACGGATACTGAATCCCCGTCAGAATAATTCTTTATTTTAGATCAATATTTCATACATCATAATGTATGAAACTCAACTATATCCCTATTTTATTGGAATTATAAACATTTCATACATTACAATGTATGAAGTTTAATATACGGAAAACACCCGTATAGTTCCCCTATTTGGAAAATATACAATAAATGCCGCACCTATTCGTTATTCGTGAACTGGAGACGAATGATGAATAAAAATTTACCGTATATCATTGCCGGTGCAGCTTCGCTGATTGCCTTAGTCAGTATTGGCTCCGCCCTATCACTGTCATCGAAAAATAAAGCCGCAAAATCCGAAATTCTCGATTTGCAGACGCAGATCGCCCATATGGAAGCTGCGGTGCCGGACGTATCCGCTGAACCGGAAATCATCTATCTGGATTCCAGCGGCGATACCAACGAGCTCACGAATCTAAAAAATCAGCTTGCTGAGAAAGATGCCCAGCTTGAAGCATTGAAAGCCAACGGCGGCGAGCGAGTAGAGCGTCAGCGCGGCGAAAACGGACAGCGGGAAAGCTGGGAAGACCGCATGACCCGTATGAAGGAAGAAGATCCGGAAGGCTATGAAAAAATGATTAAGGAACGCGGGGAACGTCAAGAGCGCATGCGCTACAATCTCGCGGAGCGTACGGCCACCTTTATGGATCTGGACACATCCACCATGAGCGCAGAAGAGTTGGCCAATCACGAGCAACTCGTGGCTCGTATGGCCGAAGTGTGGGAAATGTCTGAAAAGTTCCAGGATCCGGAAGCCGCTCCGGACCGCGAAGCGATGCGTGAAATGTGGAAAGTTGCCCGCGAAGTCCAACCCCTGATGAGGAATGAACGCAACGTCATGCTGAAACAGCTGGGCAATGAAATGGGTTATAAAGGTAAAGACGCCGAAGATTTCGCCTCATACATTGACGAAATTTATGATGCCACCTCAACACGCTCATTAATGCGAGGCGGAGGTCGTGGCGGCCGAGGTCGTTAGTCGCTTCCCTTGTTTACAAAGGTGCTGGACATTACGGGTTTGCACTATTTCAGCTCCCAAGTATAATCCGGCGCTCATTTTTTAAACAAAGGAAGAATCATGTCCAAATCATATAATATCACCCTGCTTCCGGGCGACGGAATTGGCCCCGAAGTCATCGCAGAATCCGTTAAAGTTCTCGACGCCGTTGCAGAAAAATCTGGCTTCGCCCTCAACTACACCGAACAGAATGCCGGTGGTGCGGCTATTGATGCCCACAACGATCCTATGCCCGACTCTGTCGTTGCAACCTGCAAAGCTTCCGACGCCGTCCTGCTCGGCGCGGTCGGCGGCCCGAAATGGGACGCCCTCACCGGCGCCATGCGTCCTGAAAGCGGCCTGCTGAAAATTCGTAAAGAGCTTGGCGCATTTGCCAACCTCCGCCCGGTAACCGTTCCGGAATCGCTGGCTGAAAACTCGCCGCTTCGTCCGGAAACCGTGGCCGGCCTCGATCTGTTCACTGTACGCGAACTGACCGGCGGCATTTATTTCGGTGAACCCCGCGGCACCGAAGGCGAAGGCGACGACCGGAAATCCTGGAACACCATGGCTTACTCCGTAGGCGAAATCAAACGCGTGGCCCGCGTGGCGTTCGAATGGGCGCGCAAACGCCGCAATAAAGTGACCAGCGTTGATAAAGCCAACGTTCTCGACGTTTCCCGCCTCTGGCGCGACACCGTAATTGAGCTGCACGCGGCAGAATATTCCGACGTGGAGCTCGATCATCTTTACATCGATAACGCGGCCATGCAGATGGTGGTAAACCCGCGCCAGTTTGACGTTATTTTGACCGGCAACATTTTCGGTGACATCCTGTCCGATGCTTCCGCCACACTCGGCGGCTCTCTCGGCCTTCTGCCTTCGGCCTCCGTCGGTGGGTCGGTCGGTATTTTTGAGCCGGTTCACGGTTCCGCTCCGGATATTGCCGGCCAAGGCAAAGCGAACCCGTTCGCGATGATCCTCTCTGCCGCCATGATGCTCGATACGCTGAATGAAAGCGACGCGGCCAATGCCATCCGCGCCGGCGTTGAAAAGATTCTCGATCAGGGCTACCGCTCCGGCGACCTGTGGAAAGAGGGCAACACCCTTGCCTCCACCACCGAGCTGGGCAATCTGGTTAAAGAAGCGGCAGTGGCAGCGCTGTAATTCATCGTTCCAGAACTCTAAAGGCACAATGGTCGCTCTCCGGCCTTTGTGCTTTTTTCATTCCCGGTTGTAGCGTCGGCTCTGCGAGCCGATAACGTGCACACTCGGCTCATAGAGCGATACTACAACTAAACCCGGTCAATCCTGACGATTTCGCCCTGCCACGGCCATTCGCTTGCATGATCAACTAACCCTGCGCGCACGGGGTTATTATACACATAGTTCCACTTTTCGAAATAGCTGTCTGAATGACGTAGCAATCGGTCAAAAAAACCGGGCTGCCAAATTTCGTCGTCAATCTTCAGGGAACGTAGCTCTTTTGTCAGTGCTTGCTTTAGGAGTCGAATAAAGTCCGATAATTTCGATTCCTCACCGATCCGCACAAACAGATGAATATGGTCAGGCATGATGACATAGCGCCCAATGGCCCTTCCATCCGGAACGTTTCGTTCTCCATAGGCAACAAATGCCTGGTGCATTTCCCGTCGATGTAG
>CAKZQV010000579.1 GCA_937141895.1 uncultured Verrucomicrobiota bacterium | reverse complement strand
TGGATCTCAAAAAGCTGGGGCGCCGCCAGATCTATCTCGACTGCGATGTTATTCAGGCCGACGGAGGAACTCGAACCGCATCCATTACCGGGGCTTACGTTGCGCTCAAGCTGGCCATTCAGCGCCTCATGAAAGACGGCTTGCTGAAAGAAGATCCGGTGGTTGAAGGCCTCGCGGCGATCAGCTGCGGGATTCATAAAGAAACGCCGATTCTCGATCTGTGCTATCTCGAAGATTCTGCCGCCGAAGTGGATGCAAATTTTGTGATGACCGAGTCAGGAAAAATCATCGAAGTGCAGGGCACCGCCGAAGGTGCACCGTTCAGTAAAGACGAACTGATGAAGATGATGGATCTGGCCGAAAAAGGCATCGGTGAGCTGGTTGCCCTCCAGAACGAGGTGTTGGGGTAAAATTGTCGAAGGTTTGGTTTCATCCGAGCTGCGGACGGAATGGAACCCGTCCCTCCATATCATCTCCAATTTTTAGATGGGGCCATGATTTCCTACGTCTGGAATTTACACGTTTTTCCTAATGGGGTAGAAATTTCCCCACGATTTAGAACGAGGAACAGTATTCATGAAAATTTTGATCGCCTATTCAAGTAAAACAGGAAATACACGCAAATTGGCGGAGGCCATTCATTTGGCGCTTCCGAATGCGGATCTCTGTCCGATGGGCAGCGTTCCGAATCGGGATATCTACGATCTGGTCTTTGCCGGATTCTGGGTTGAGGCTGAAAACGCCTGCGAAGATGCCAAGGCCTGTCTGAAGAAACTAAGTGGAAAGCCGGTAGCCCTGTTTGCCACGCTGGGGGCTTATCCGGATTCGCAGCATGCGGCGAACAGCCTGAAGGCTGCCGCGGCGGAAATTCCGAATGCTAACGTGGTGGACCACTTTATCTGCCAAGGTCGCATTGATCCTCTAATGATTGAGTGGATGGAACAGCTTCCGGCCGATGATGAAAATGCGCCGACCGATGCCCGCCGCCAACTTTGGAAGGATGCAGAATCGCATCCCGATGATAACGACCTGAAGGCCGTTGCTGACTGGGCCGAAGCGGTGCTCGAGA
Organism: uncultured Verrucomicrobiota bacterium; assembly: GCA_937141895.1. Taxonomy (GTDB): domain Bacteria; phylum Verrucomicrobiota; class Kiritimatiellia; order Kiritimatiellales; family Pontiellaceae; genus Pontiella. The sequence goes on along the minus strand of CAKZQV010000579.1, from coordinate 1,831 downwards.
AGCAGCAAGCAACGGCATAAGTTTCCAACCATTGGAAAATGAAAAAGGCGATCCGATGGATCGCCTTTTCTTATTTAGGGTGGGGACGGATCGCCGAGCCGTCCTAGGCCCGCCCGGCGGTCGAGCCCTACCGTTCTTACCACATGTTCACGATGACCGCGGTGGCGAACTCGGAACAGGTGAGCCACTTGGCGTCGTGCATCATACGGGCAAAATCGCCGGTGACGGTTTTGCGCCGGATGGCGCCGTCGACCCCTTCAAGTACCAGGTCTGCGGCCTCGGTCCAGCCGATATAACGCAGCATCATTTCAGCGGAGAGAATCAGCGAGCAGGGATTTACAACGTCCTTACCGGCGATATCCGGAGCGGTGCCGTGGGTGGCTTCAAAGACCGCCTTTCCGTCCAGATAGTTAATGTTGGCGCCGGGTGAAATGCCGATGCCGCCGACACAGGCCGCGAGGGCATCTGAACAGTAGTCGCCGTTCAGGTTGAGCGTGGCGATCACATCATATTCCTGCGGTTTGAGCAGAATGTTCTGCAAGAAGGCATCGCAGATGCAGTCTTTGATTTCGATCTCAAACCCGGTCTTCGGATTCTTCAGTTTGTAGACCTTGGCTGTTTCATCGAATTCAGCCCCGTAGGTCGACTCAGCGAGCTCATAGCCCCACTTAAGGAAGGCGCCTTCGGTAAATTTCATGATGTTGCCCTTGTGGACAATCGTTACGGATTTACGGTTGTTGTCGATGGCGTAGTCGATGGCGGCTTTGATGAGGCGGGTCGAGCCGTCGCGGGACACCGGTTTTACGCCGATGCCGGAGCTCTCCGGGAAGCGAATGTTGGTTACGCCCATTTCATTCTGAAGAAAATGGATGACTTTCTTTACGTCGTTGGTGCCTTCCTCCCATTCGATGCCGGCATAGATGTCCTCCGAATTTTCGCGAAAAACGACCATATCGACTTTGTCTGGGCTGTACATTGGGGAGGGGACGCCGTGGAACCAGGTGACCGGGCGCTGACAGACATAGAGATCGAGCTCCTGACGCAGGGCCACATTGAGACTGCGACGACCGCCGCCAACCGGGGTAGTGAGCGGGCCTTTGATCGCGACACGGTACTCATCGATTGCGGTCAGGGTTTCCTTCGGAAGCCAGGTGTCTTCGCCGTAAACTTCATTCGCCTTTTCGCCGGCATAAACTTCCATCCACTGGATTTTTCGCTCGTTTCCATAGGATTTTTGCACGGCAGTTTCGACGACTTTGATCATGGCGGACGTAATTTCCGGGCCCACGCCGTCGCCTTCGATAAAGGGAATGATGGGGTTTGAAGGTACAGACAGCTCGCCATCCGCTCCCATGCTGATTTTTTCGCCGGTTTCGGGCAGTTCAATCTTGTCGTAGCTCATAAAAAATTCCTCAAATTTGTTTTCTGTGAATGGAATGAGAATAAATCCGATCGTCTTATAGAAGTAAAGCGGAACGGATTTAAATGTTTCGTGAAGGATCAATATTCCAATGATCGGAAGCGTCTGGTTGTTTTTGGGGTCTTCGTGCTGGGGAGGAAAGGGCCGTACGTCCGATGATCGTTTATCAAGCTCTCGGAATCCTCCGAGCAGTGCCGGTATGTATTTTATTATTCCTGATTTGGCGGCTATTTCCTCTGCGGTTTAGGACGGTGACTTTTTTAAGTTTGTAATCGAACAAGCAATCCGGAAGCTGTTGTTGCAACTTAATCTAAATAGTCCGTATAAAATGGGGGTTGGCGGACGTTTTATCCATTGAGGTATGTATGAAGAGACTGATTTTTGGGCTGGCTTTGATCGCGGCAGGACTTT
>CAKZQV010000578.1 GCA_937141895.1 uncultured Verrucomicrobiota bacterium | reverse complement strand
ACGCCTATCACGAAGAAAGTCCCTGGATCTGGGATATCGCCGCCGGGGTCGCTCTCATACGCGCGGCCGGAGGTGAAGCTCAGATCACCAACTTACAGCCCAACGGACAACTCAACATCGCCGCATCTAACGGGCAGTTGAATGAGTTTTTTTAACCGCTCATGTACGCTAATGGCACGCTAATATGAATGCTGTTGCAGCCTGTTTCTCCACATAGATGAGCCCACAGTAAAAGATAGGCGTGCAATTAGCGTAGATGAGCGGTCTTAAATCAACACATTCAGGATTGCAGGCCCTTTCCTGTCACCATAAGCTCCCTCCCTTATGACGGCTCAAGATACCTTCACCCAAGAAATCGAAGAACTGGCTCAGGTCCGGGACCGGATCGGCCCGGAATTTGAGCGTGCGGTTGCATTGATCACGGAGAAATCCGGAAAAGTCGTAGTCACAGGAATCGGAAAATCTGGAATCATCGCCCACAAAATAGCCGCCACCCTCGCCAGTACCGGTACTCCGGCCGTATTTCTCAATGCCGGCGAAGCTCTGCACGGAGACCTGGGAATGGTGGCCCGGGAGGATGTGGTACTCATGCTTTCCAAAAGCGCAGATACGGCCGAACTGGCTCAACTGCTGCCCAGCGTCAAAGAGATTGGAGCGGGGTGTATTGGGATCTTTGGATGCACCGCCACCAAACTTGCACAGGCCTGTGATGTGGTGCTCAATGTCTCCGTATCCGATGAAGCCTGTCCGTTGAGTTTGGCCCCCACCACCAGTGCCACGGTGAGTCTGGTGATGGGCGATGCTCTGGCCATTGCGTTGATGGAGCAGCAGGGATTTACCTCAGAACATTTTGCCCGTTTCCATCCGGGCGGACAGCTGGGACGACGATTACTCGTTCAGGTTCAGGATGTGTTACCTGCGGGAGAGCCGAAGGCCTGGATCACGGAACAGGCCAGCCTGCGCGACGCGGTACTGGAACTTTCTGAAAGCGCCCGCGGCGCAGTATGTATTCTGGATAACCATAAAACGATTCGGGGAATTATCACCGAAGGAGATATTCGTCGGCATTTCTTATTGGGGTCCAACCCCGATCAGCCCGTAGTGGAGATCATGACCCCGGACCCAAAAGTCATTCCAAGCACCGCCCGTCTGGGACAGGCCCTGGATCTTATGGAGTCCGGCGACCGTCAAGTCTACGTTCTTCCTGTGACAGACGATAAGGGCCACTACCTCGGCATGCTCCGTATGCACGATGTCGTAACGTAGTTCGATCGTCCCGATCGTAAAACCACGTAGTGTTCTGCGGTCCCCGCAGTACATTTCTTTCAGGCGGAGACCGCCTTACGATACGTGGTTTTACGATCGGGACGATCGAACTACACAAAACCAGCACATAAAACAACAATCCATTCCAATAGCGGCCAGGGGCAAGGGCGGCTCCTGCGGAAAAAACTAAAAATTCCTGTACCGACACCGTCGAAACACGTAATGATTCTGCTTCGGAAGTCCCTGATTATACACGGGCAGGCGTGGCGCTACGCCAAAAATGACTAAATGCCGAACGCGTGACCCCTTCATCTCATGAATTATACCATCTCCCACCTACAGCAGCTCGAATCCGAGGCGATCTATATTCTCCGTGAAACCGCGGCCCAGTTTGAGAAGCCGGTCATGCTTTTTTCCGGCGGAAAAGACTCCATCG
>CAKZQV010000577.1 GCA_937141895.1 uncultured Verrucomicrobiota bacterium | reverse complement strand
GACCTTTTTATCCGCTTTGAGTATCGTCTTAATCAGGATACGGAAGTCTATTATGACGACAAGGGCTATTACGACAAAGCCCTGCTCACCAGCCTGCTCTACAAGTTTTAGTCTGCGGTGGTTTCTTCGCCATCGGCCGACATTCCAATCAATGGAAGAATTTCGTAATTTCCGGGTTTGATGGGGCGTACTGCAGTTGCAGCCAACTGAATCCGATCCCCGATCCGTTTCCAGGGTTTGCCATAGATAACGATCATGTAGCCCGGTTTGGCCAGTGTTTGCAGATAGCTGATTCGGGCCGGTTTATCCACCGTCCACCCGGCCGTTAAATTTCCACCACTGGTTGCAGACAGTTTATAGGATTTTCCATCGCCATGCTTCTGCCAGTCAAATGCCCGTTGATCGATATCAAAAGCTACCTGGATAGTCCGCTCCATCTCTTTAAACTGAATATCGTTGATGATTCCAGCCCAGGCCACTTCCGTTTCCACGTGCGCCTGAAAATTGGTTTTCACGTCCTCAAACGAAACAGAGCGGTCCGCACGAGCATAGGCCTTTTTTTCGCGGCTCTTATATGGCCGGTAATCCTTCGACTCTGTGGATGCGCAGCCGACCAGCCCCAATACCACCAGTAACCCCAAAACTCTAAACATCATCTTCTCCTGAATGAAGAACGAAATGTAGCGTTTCCAACCAATGGAAACAATGCAGATATACCGAAACCCCGGTCCAAACATCGGAATACGCTTGCCCGAACCTCCGGCTTTTTGTTTTCTAATCTTAAATTTGGGGTTAAGGGATGGGTAAAAAATCAAACGGCGAATGGTTCAATGAGCCGGTTATTCATAATAACGTAGCCGACGCATGTCCGCAGTGTGGAAAGGCCATGACGCGGGATGCGGTTCTGTGCATGGCCTGCGGATATAACCTTAATACAGGACAATATATTGATCTGCCGAATAAGCCGGTCCGTAACAAGTCAGAAGGAAAATTTAAACCGTTCTCCCTTTTGGTCTCCATCGGCCTTACCGCCTTTATCCTGACCGGCGTGGCTGTATATGTATTCTACGAACCGATCCTGGAGGGCAACAGAAGTGCACTTCCTTCGGGTATTAGGGAAAAACTTCCTATCCGGCTGGAACGCCCATTTTATCCAGCCTGGATGAAAAATATGACGCATGACGCACTGGTGGCGGTTTACGAACAGGATATTGAAACCAAACTGTTGACCTCTCACCCGGCATACGTCAACGGCGATACGATCACACTAAAGTCGCAAAGCGGAAAGGCAGGGCAAGGCATTTTCCGAGGGACTGAAGAGCAGCACGCTCTTCTCGAGGCCAAAGGAAATCTGGTGCGGGTTCCCTTTTCAACCTTAGAAGAAAACTGCCGCCTACGTGCGGATTCAACCGGGCGCAAGGTGTATATTTTTAAAATGGCCAATCGTCGTGCTAAAGCGCTCCTGAAATAGTGTTCCCAGGTTTCCAAACCTTGAAAAACACCTAATTTATCAGGGTTATTTAATACCGCCGCCAATTGACACCCCTGCACCAACGCCCTATATTCACCTCTTTTTACGGAAGAGCCCCCTGAGGGGCAGTTTAAAGTTAATCGTTATCCGTTATTCGGCTGTATGGCTTTTCCCCGATAACTCTAACCATAAACCGATAACAGGAGCTTTAGCTCAAATTTGAGGATGAAAAACGACATGAGTGATTTGGATCGTTTGCGCCACTCGACGGCGCACGTTATGGCGGCGGCGGTATGCCGCCTGTTTGATGATGTTCAGTTGGATATCGGTCCATCGACCGATGACGGGTTTTACTATGATTTTGATCTGCCGGCTCGCTTGACCCCGGAAGACTTTGAGCGCATCGAAGCCGAGATGAAAAAAATCGCCGACGAAGATCACGAGTTTGTCTGCAAAACCGTTTCCCGTGATGAAGCGAAGGAAATCCTGAAAGGCCAAAAATATAAACTCGAACGTCTGGCCGATATTCCGGAAGGCGAAGACATCACCTTCTACACCTGCGGCGAATTCATGGACCTCTGCGCCGGACCGCACGTGGAAAGCACCGGCAAACTGCGCGCCTTCAAAATCATGAACATTGCGGGTTCCTATTACCGCGGCCATGAAACCAACCCAATGCTTCAGCGCCTCTACGGCACCGCCTTCACCAATCCGAAACAGCTGCGCCTCTATCTCAAGCAGATTGAAGAAGCTCAGAAACGCGACCACCGTAAACTGGCCAAAGAGCTGGACCTCTTTTCTATCTCCGAGCAGGTTGGACCCGGCCTCGTCAACTGGCATCCAAAGGGTGGGCGCATCCGCACAACCATCGAAGATTTCTGGCGTAAAGAGCACTATAAAAACGGCTATGACATCATCTTTACCCCGCACGTGGGCAAAGCCAACTTGTGGGAAACCTCAGGTCACCTTGATTTCTACCGCGAAGGCATGTTTGCCGCGATGGACGTCGACGGTCAGGAATATTTCGTCAAACCGATGAACTGTCCGTTCCATGTGGAAATTTATAAGCAAGGGCTGCGTTCCTACCGCGAACTGCCCTTGCGCTGGGCGGAACTCGGCACCGTTTACCGCTATGAAAAAGCCGGCACGCTGCACGGCCTCTTCCGCGTCCGCGGCTTTACCCAGGACGACGCGCACATTTTCTGCTCCGTGGAACAGATCGAAGACGAAGTGAAAGAAGTGATTCGCTTCTGCAACTTTATCTGGAAAACCTTCGGTTTCACCGAAGTTAAAGCCTATCTCTCCACGCGTCCGGAAAAAGCGGTCGGCGAAGAAGCCCGTTGGGATACGGCTACCAAATCGCTGGAATCCGCCATTAAAGCCGAAGGCCTGCCTTATGAAATCAACGCAGGCGGCGGCGCATTTTACGGACCCAAAATCGACCTGAAGGTGAAAGATGCGAT
>CAKZQV010000576.1 GCA_937141895.1 uncultured Verrucomicrobiota bacterium | reverse complement strand
GAGATGCCGCTTATCAGTATTATTTCCCGACCAATTTTTATACGACCGACTTTTTTACCTCAAAAGCGCAGGAATATCTTGCGGAGTGGGATCAGCAACAGACCGGGCGTCCTTTTTTCCTCTACCTGCCCTATACGGCTCCGCATGATCCGCTGATGGCATGGCCAGAAGATATTGCCAAGTACGAAGGGGTTTATGATGTGGGGTATGAGGCTATACGAACGAATCGTTATCAGAAGCAGTTGGATCTGGGGCTTATCACCGAAGCACAGTACGCGCTTTCGCCCCCCACCCATCAGGACTGGGATGCGCTCAGCTCGGCCAGTCGCACGGACCAGGCCCGTCGAATGCAGGTCTATGCCGCGATGATTGATCGGGTCGACCAGAAAATCGGCGAACTGATTGCGCAGTTGCAGGCCATGGGCGTTTATGAGGATACGTTGATCCTATTCTGTGCGGATAATGGGTCGTCCGATGAGAATAACAACAAAGGGGATTTGACGGCTGAAATCGGAGGTCTTGATCGGTTTGCCTCGCTGCAGGGCCACTGGGCCAATGTGGGCAATACACCGTTCAAATATTTTAAGAACGATTCGGAAGAGGGCGGCATCCGTACTCCGCTGATTGCGCACTGGCCGAACGGAATAGTCAATCCCGGGCGCTTTTCCGATAAGCGGGGACATCTTATTGATTTCCAGGCCACACTGATGGAACTGGCCGGAGCGGAATATCCGCGAAACTACGACGAGTCGGCCGTGACCCCTTTGCAGGGAACAAGTTTTACGGATGCGCTGTATGACCTGTCGATCACACCACGTGACCCGCTTTATTTCCAGTGGTCCAGTGGACGAGCGATTATTGACGAGAATAATTACAAGATCGTCAGTCGCGACAGCGGCAGTTCGTGGAAGTTGTATGATTTGAATACGGATGCCACGGAGCTGACCGATCTGTCTTCCACCCAGCCCGCCCTTCGGGATGAATTGGTTGCCAAATACAGCGGCTGGTTCACGGCCGTAAAAGACAACACGTTACCGTCGGCTCTGGATGATGCCGTTGCGGGGACGTTCGCAAGTCCGATTGATGTAAATGTACTGGCAAACGATACGGATAGCGATGGAAGCATTGATGCTTCAAGCCTCGTGATTACCCGTCCTCCGATATATGGAACAGCTACAATAAATCCAGACCACACGGTGCACTATGTCCCGGGAACCGCGACGGTCCAGTATGACCGTTTCGGCTATCAGGTGCGCGACGATGACGGGGAATGGTCGAACGAGGGCTTTGCAACCATCGACTTTTCCGGCATCCACTTGAGCGAAGCCCCCGGTATAACAGTAAAGATGGAAGCGGAAGATGCCACCCTGTTTGGTGGAGTAGTACAGAATAACCGCCCAGGAGCATCGGGGGGTGAATTTGTGAATTTCAACCCGAACGATCCTCCGGATTATATCGAGTGGGAGTTCGCGTCCGGCTCGGCAGGCACCGGTTCGCTGATCTTCGGTTATGCAAATGCGTCGACGACGGGACCCCGCACACTGGACGTATCCGTTAACGGTGCTGTGGTGAGCGCAAACCTCTTGTTCCCGCTAACCGGCGGTTGGGACAGTTGGAGCGAACTGATTGTGCCGGACGTTGATTTTTTGGCGGGAACCAATCTGATTCGTGTCACGACGGATGTGAACAAGGATGGACCCAATATGGATTATCTGACCGTTGATATACCGCCAAGTGGTGGTGGCGCTCCGACGGATCCGACGGATACGGACGAAGACGGAATGACCGATCTGTTTGAGGCTCAAGTGGCGTGGCTGAATGAAAACAACCCGGATGACGCGGCGGAGGACTATGATGGAGACGGCTGTTCCAATCTGGTTGAGTTCAAGGCCAATACGGACCTGAACGATACGAACTCGACGATCAATGTCGTGCTTGTTCCGGAAGGAAGAGAATTTAATTTGAATTGGAATGCAAGCTTTGGGCAGACCTACTATATCTCGGAAAGCACGAACCTTTCCTTATGGACTCCACTCATGGAGGTGACTCCTCAGTCGGTTGATGGGAACGCGTGGGTGCAGCCGCTTACCACATCCCGATTCTATCGGGTGGAACTCTAACCTCGACGTATCCTCCATGGTGAAACAGCGGGCACTGCGGAGACCGCGCCGCGGCTACTATACAACGAAGATGTTCCCCCGCCGCCAGGAAGTAACCGCCCTTTTATTTGGGCATCGATGGCCGAACGGAACCTATGATTTTTGAGCCAAGAATCGAAAACTGATGCCCTCCGGCCCGCTGGGGCCCGTGGTGCT
>CAKZQV010000575.1 GCA_937141895.1 uncultured Verrucomicrobiota bacterium | reverse complement strand
CGCGAAAAATTCGGCATTAAATAAACAAACCACAAAGACGCGAAGTGCTCCAAGAATGGCCTTCGAGTACTTCGTGCCTTTAGCGAGTTTGCGAGCGAGTGGCTTAACATGAATAAATTAGCCGTAGTCATCATTCACTATCACCTGCGTCCCGGAGGTGTGACGCGAGTGATTGAACGTGCCGTTGAATCGCTGAATCATCAGGTCGATTTCTTCTGCATCAGCGGCGAAACACTCGCAGAAGACGCGCAGCTTTTTCCAAGGTCTGGAACGTTCCAACCCTTGGAATATTCTGACACCGCCGATTTTCCAGACCTTGGAAAAACAGTTAAAGACCTGAAGCACATGGCGCGGGATCATTTCGGCCGAGATCCGGATATCTGGCACATTCATAATCACTCGCTCGGAAAAAATGGATTTCTACCGCAGCTGGTTTGGCAGCTTGCACAGGATGGATGCCGCCTGTTGTTGCAACCGCATGATTTTGCGGAAGACGGCCGGGCCGCAAATTATGCGTTGTTGAAACATGCACTGGGCGAACAACTCGATAAAATCCTCTATCCCGATGCGGGTCATGTGGTGTATGCGCCCATCAATTTTCGCGACAAATCGTTCCTCGAATCCATTGGACTATCCCATGTTCGGGAACTGCCGAATTCGGTAACCGCTCACAACGCTGCCGCATCTGGAAAAACCACAAAAACCATTGTGTATCACGCCCGTGCGATCCGCCGAAAAAATATCGGCGAATTCCTGCTGTGGAGTCTACTCGCTCCGGACGGCTACTTTTTCCAAAGCACGCTTGCGCCACAGAATCCAACATGGAAAGTCTACCACGACGAATGGGTTGAATTTGCCGAAGAGCTTAATTTGCCCGTCGAATTTGATGCCGGGCGAAAACACGATTTTTCAACTCTCGTTCAGCAGGCCGAAGCCCTGATGACCACCAGTATTCAGGAAGGATTTGGTTTGGCTTTTCTGGAGCCGTGGCTGGAAGGTAAAAATCTGATCGGTCGCAGGCTTCCGGAAATTACCACCGATTTTGAAGACGAAGGCCTCGATCTCTCCGGCCTCTACACCACCCTGCCCGTTCCACTTAAATGGGCGGGCGAAAGGCCATTTTTCCAAACCTTGGAAAACGCCATGCGCTCTTCCTTTGACGCTTATTCCAAACTCTGGAACCCGGAACTTTTGGAAGAGGCGAAATCGGCGTTGGTGAAGGATGGCATGGTCGACTTCGGCATTCTGGATGAGGAGTTGCAACGGAAGGTGATTCGTCATCTCGTGAAACATCCGGAAGATAAAAAACAACTTTCTCCTCTCCCCCTGACCCCCTCTTCCTCCATCATTGAGCATAACCGGAGCGTTGCGAAAACGAACTACAGTCAGGAAGCCTATGCCGAACGTTTGCTGGGTATTTATGATGATTTATCGGCCGCAAAAATCGGCGATGTTTCTTCCGGTGATGCGGCGGCTTTGCTACGTCAATTCCTGAAACCGGAACGGTTTAATCTGCTGAGGGTTTAACTTGAAGCACGATCACTGACGACGGAGGACAGTCGTTCCTAACCAATAAAAAACGCGCCTCCGTTTCCGGAAGCGCGCATGATTCGAGAGGTACTGCAAATGTCTAAACGATTTCGCAGGCACCGCCGGCGCAAGCGATTTCACCCTGCAGATTGGTCTCATCAGACTCTTCCTGCATCAGGGTATAATCGACAGAGCGGAACTTGGAGATCAGCTCATTCCACAGCGTTTCATCCTGTGCGGTAACCACCTCTTCGTGCGGGGCCTGCTGGTAGATTTTATCGCCTGTGGCGGCCAGCATACTGATGCCGGTAAAGTCGGCGCGGTTGTTCCAGATGTAGTCCGCCACATCATCCCACTCATCATCACGAACGGTCAGCGTATTGGACACATTATGGTACAGGCCGGGATTGAGTTCCGGACGTGCGGTGCCGGGGACCACCCAGTTTTGCTGCGTGGAATGCACATGTTTCAGCAGATCCATGGCGGACATTTCGGAACGCAGAATCGCTTCTTCCGGTGCTTCAACACAGAAGGTGATGACATCGTCGGTTTTATTCGCGCTCCAAACCGACTCTTCGCACATGTGCGGGTTGGTCTCGTTGAAGAATTTATAAACCGGATCTGTCTTGTTGGCCTGGGCCCGACGGAAGTACCGACGCGCATGACGCGGATGAATACCCGAAGCGGTCCCCAACAGCAGCGACGTTGATCCGGCGGGTTTTGAATGGATCGACGCGCAGGATCGCGACCACAGCACACTGGCCTGGCTACGGCGAGACTCACACGGCAATTTTGTGGCCTGCGTTACAAACTTTACGCCTGTAGTTCGCTACAATTACCGGTTGGGTGTGCCGAAGCCGGGCCTCTACCGCGAAGTTCTGAACACCGACTGTCAACGCTACGGAGGCAGCAACGTCCGCAACCACGCACCGCTATCGGCCGACGCATCTCCGGCGAGCGGTCAGGCATGCACCCTGAGTCTCACTCTGCCACCACTGG
>CAKZQV010000574.1 GCA_937141895.1 uncultured Verrucomicrobiota bacterium | reverse complement strand
CAACCAACTTGATTTTTGTACCACAATCAAATAAATTGAGTCAATCTGAATACAACCTCAAGGAAAATTTATGAGCAGTCATGGTGGAAAAAGAGAGGGCGCTGGCCGCAAGTCAGGCTCTGGAAAATACGGTGAGCCAACAAAAGCACTGCGGGTTCCAGCGAGTCTTGTGAAAGATGTTAAGGATTTTATCCGCGTTAAAAAAGTAAAACGTCAACGCATACCATTGTACATGGCTGGCGTTCCGGCTGGCTCCCCCTCATTTCTGGAGGATCATGTTGAGGATTACATTGATCTGAATGAATTTTTCATCAAAGACATGGAACAAACCTTCATGGTCATGGCTGAGGGTGATTCCATGGTCGGTGCCAATATTCGTTCCGGCGATATTTTGATTGTTGATCGTTCCATTGAAGCCCAGCATGGCCATATCGTAATCGCTGGTGTCGATGACAATCTCACCGTCAAGCGTCTGCACATTAAAGATAATGAAATTTTCTTAAAACCGGAGAATGATAAATACGAGCCTATTAAGCTGAACGGTAACAGCCGCCTGCATATCTGGGGTGTGGTGACGAATATTATTCATCGTCTGGTGGGATAGCTGAAAATTAAAGCGCTTATTTTGCCCTAATCCATGTCCACTTGGTGTATTCGCGCGCAATGCGTATTCGTGCTTCCTTCAATGGTAAATCTTTGTAATGATTGACTGTCGGATTATCGTTAAAAAACCTATCCACTTGGGCTTGCGTCATATGTGCACCAGCGCGGAGGAAAAAATCGTAAAGGTCAAATGGATGATCTTCGCTTAAACCCCTCGATGCATTATCTTTGCCAAATACTGCATCTGTGAACCGCTCCGCTGCTTTTGCCTCGCCATAAGAAAGCGGTACTTTCCCAAACCAATTACGGCCTTTGGCAGATAAGACGACCGCCGCTTCGTTCTCCATAGAAGCTATTTCTACAATTTTGGCCTTGATAGGCTTTCCATCTTCATCTTTCATATCAATAGTATCACCAATCTTAATAGTGCTCTGCGGTACGCCATCAGGTGAAAGTAATTCTGGTGGTGTGCCATCGAATGTTGTCGGAACTGTGCGCGCTAATTTCCATGCTTCCATCATCCAGAATATATCTCGGTACTTATCGTAACCTTCCAATGCAGCCTCAATTTCGACTGGCCGTCCGAACGGGTAGTCTTCAATTTTGATAGTCACAAGAAACGCGAATGATGGCTCGCCTTCAATGTCTTCATTCGCGAGAAAAGTATGATTGGTAATCACCACAAACGCTGGCTGGATTGGCTGTCCTTCCACAGTCATGCTATTTTCCGCCTCGCGCAGTGTTTCCTCTACTTTGGCCGCAACAACCCGCCAGTCTGCTTCCGTACGCAGGGTGGGAATGCTTAATTCAAACCAGTAAATAGGATTGTTTAATTTCTTCTTAGATGCCGCGTGCAATTTATCACGAATATAATTGCGTAACTCACTCTGGAAATCTGCGTTCGACACATCATTTGTGGATGTTTTCCATTGCTCTTTCCGCTTTGCTTCAACTTCATAGGTTGTACACGTGTTCTTTGATTTTGCCCTAAACTCTGGTGTCGGCTCGGAGCTTACTTTTTTTTCAGCATTGGAAATCTCGAAGCCAGCTACTGCCAGTGCTGCCCCAACTATACTTTCGTAATAAGTAGGCATGAAGTTCGTTGGATTTCTCAGCTTCTTTATCATTGAATCGGGAATTTCATCATTGTGCGCCATAAGATAGAGTGCATAGGCCAGATGAAGCCAGCAAGCGATGAAGCCCATCATCGCGCCGCCTTTGAGTTTTCCTTCGGTTGGCTGACTATCGCTGTATTTTTGGAACTTCTCGAGCCATCGGAAAATCGGGTGTTTACCATTGCCTTTTTCGCGCTCTCCCCATTCAGAGCCAAGCGTATTCTTCATAAATGCCAGCAGGAAATCGGGAAATACAAGCCAGTTTTTTGACCAATGTATTCTATTGCCTACAGCGACTAGCCTGTAGCCGTGATCTGTCCAAGAAAGTATCGGATTGCCGTATCCTTGCTGTTGTTGGCGAACTTTTTCTTTCGCTTCATGCAGACGCATCATTTCTTGAGCACGCTTCATAACTTCAGCATGCATTTTGACATCAGCAGGACGAGTTTGTGCTCTCGCCTTATTTATACAACACTTTTTATATTTCTTACCGCTTCCACAGGGGCAAGCTTCATTTCTGCCAATTTTCATTGAGAACTCTACTTAAGGCGGTTATGGCTGGATCTGTATTATACAAAGTCAATCTTTTATTTAAAAGCACAATCACCACCCTGTCATAAGCTGAGCACCAACCCCCTTTTTGAAAGCTGAATTTTAATGACTGCCGATCAATCACATCTGGAGCCGAACAAAGAAGCGATGCTGTTGCAGCTGACGCATCTGTTTGGTGAAACCCATGCAGATGGGATGATTGAGTTGGCATGGACGGATCCGCAGAATAATCATGCGCTCTCGAAAGCCCGGCTTTTTGATATTACCGATTTTGGTGAGATTCCTGATTTTGCCGCCGCGCGTAATGCTGAGGGCAGCAATATTTATATCGGCGCAGCCTTACGCAAAAAAGGACTGCCCGATCATAAACGCACCAGTGATGACGCGTTCATTTCTTTAACTGCTGCTTACGTTGATCTGGATGAGCCGGGTGTAGCCTCCAAAGCCCGCGAGATTTATGGAGCGGTCGGCCCGACACTGGTGGTGATCACAGGGCAGCATCCTCATTTCCGCGCGCAATTATGGTGGCGGCTGGATGAGCCGAAAGCAGATCCGGATAAAGCCCGGTCTCTTAATAAGCATTTGGCGGTGGTCTTAGGCGGCGATGAGACGGTCGTCAATCCTTCCCGCGTGATGCGGCTGGGTGGTTCCATTGCATGGCCGGTCAAGCCAGGGCGCGTTACGGAAGTGACGGAAGTCCAGCTTTTAGGGCGGCCCGATGTTCCGGCGGAAGCACTTCTAAACATTGTAAACCATAGCCTTCTGGAACTTCCGCAGACTTCCGCGACACTTCCCGAAAACACACAAACACCTGTGACACATCACAACACATTAAATCTGCCCGATCTGAATGGGCTGTCGGTCGATGGCTGTATCGCCAATATCCGCGCCGGACGGGAATGGCACAAAAATATGGTTAGGCTGACCGCCCACTGGGTCAATGCGGGGATGTCGGATCAGGAAATCCTGCTGGCAGCAGAAAGCCTCACTTTAACCGGATACACACGGGAACAGACGCGCAGCGAAGTGACAAAGATGCTGCAGGGTGCGCGCGGCAAATGGAACATTCAAAACCCGTCGGTTCTTTTGGAGCAGCCGAAACTCACGCCCATCCAATCTTTGATATTGAAAGACTGGAACGGCCATAAATATGCAGGGGAAGCGCCGGAGCAACGCTGGCTGGTTGAAAATCAAATTCCCCTTGGCGTGCCGATCCTGCTGGCGGCAATGGGCGGCGTTGGCAAAAGCTATATGGCTTTGGATCTGGCGCTGCATGTTTCGCTGCCCACCACCTCAATGTCATTTCCGTACCGTGTGTTCGGCGGGCAACTGAAGGAGCACGGCACAGCGGTCATCCTGGCGGCAGAAGATAGTTATGAGACCATTCATCGCCGCTTCAATAAAATTGATGAAGCCGATAAACGCGTTTTGGCAGGCGACCGGCTGATTGTTGTTCCCATGCCCAGCGTTGGTGGCCCGCGGCCCCTGATTGATGTGGAAAATGGTGTCCCGCAGAAAACAGAATTTTTCTATGACTTTAAAGCCCAGCTGCTGGAATTGCCGGATTTAAAACTGGTCGTGATTGATCCGCTTCAAGCCTTCAACATGGCGGATGTTACATCGGATCCGGCGGCAGCGCAGTTTATGTGGTCGGCGCTGGCAGAAATCTGCGCGGAGACCGGGGCAACGATTATCGTCACGCATCACATGCGCAAAGAAGGCATGCACAACATCACCAGTGTTGCCGGAGCGCGGGAAGCGATACGCGGATCAACGGCCTTAGTGGACGGCGCACGCGGTGCTTATGCCTTGTGGCAAGCGGACAAGGATTTCGCCCGCATCTGCTGCCAGTTTTTAGGCCGGGATTTTGAAGAAAACGCCATCATTCAGGGTGCCATCGTCAAAACCAATGATGATGTGCAGCAGGCTATTCACACATACGCCAGGGCAGAAAGCGGCCTTCTCGTTCAAGACTTGAACCTCAGCAATCTGGATCCTGATGAAATCGGATATCCGGATTTTGAAACAGAGATCAAGATCCTGAAAGAAATCGAGAACCGCTGGAATCTTGGTGAGCCTGTATCGCAGGCACCGAATACCGGGCCACGTTATATCGTTAAATTCCTCAAGAAACATTTTGGCCTCAGCAAATCGGTTGCCCAGACCCTTCAGGGCAAGTGGGTAGATGACGGCATCATCACCTCAGAAATGGTCAATTCAAGTTCAAAACTCAAAGGCTATCGCCTGATCAAACTCCCAGAACAAAAAACGGAAGGAGCGGAAGCATGGTACTCAAACCATTGATTTCATTATGCGGAAGTGTTTACGGAAGCTACGGAAGCATACCCCTTAACTTATTGATTTTATTCAGTAGGCATTTGCGGAAGCTGTTCCCTAGATCCTTAAGGATCTATTTCGGAAGCCGCGCTTGCGCTGCGCGGCGTCCGAATACGATCTGGTCTCTGACGGATCTTACCGGAGGTGCGGCATGAGCAAATACCGCAAACCGTATGTGAACCCTCAAGCCTTGCACACAGCTCAGCAGGCCATGGCGCCGGATCATTACAAAAAACGCTCCCTCACCGAAGGGCTAGATCATCTAGCCAGAGAGATGGAAATCAAATGGGGCGTAGATCGCTTGCCTCTGCTTGTCTCTGATCAGATGCGGGCAGCCTTTTATCGGCAAAAAGATCTACTGGATGAAGCACTGCAATCCGGTGATCTCACCCTCATCGATATTCAGGTGGGCGGCATGAAACGTGCCTGGCAGGCTTTGGATCAGGAAGCAACGAGAAGCCAGCAACCTGTCTTATCGGCGGATATTTGGGAGGTGCGGCTTCCGGTATCAGGCCGCGTTGTGGCGATTGTCAAAACCTCCGCCGAAGCGCACGCCATTGCAAGACCGGATCTGGAAACATGGACGGTCACGGAGATTGCCCAACTGATCGATGGCATGGACGAGAGCGTAGCCAAAATCAAACAGCTTTTTCCCGGCGCAGAAGTCACCGCCATCACGAAAAAAGAAACCCCATCCCAACAACAGTACAAGCCATTCGACTGGTCGAAGGGCGATGACGTCCCGTTTTAACCCGAAAAGAAAGGAGAAAGGCCATGAGCCACTACCAATGCCCACTGGGGAGAGCAGCAGGTGCCAGCCCCAAAAACGAAGATGAGATGGAGCTGATGCGCAGAGCCGCCTGGCGTAAGCAAGGCGTTCTCAATGTAGCCCCATCTGACAGCCGCCTTACCTGGCCGGAAAAGGAACTGGTCAAACAAATCGCAGAGAAGCTCTACGGCGAGCGGAAGGAGTCCCAATGAAAATGATCGGCCCACCTCCCGAACCATACTGGACAGAAAAGATTGTGATGGCGTTTATGGAAGAAGCCGCCGAGATCCACAGATGCATTCCTGACGTGCGCGTCCCCGGCTATCATTCCATGTGGCCGGACACGCTCAAGGATGATTGGGAGCGATACTACGACATGCTGCACGCAAGGCGGCGGCGCAACTACGCTCTGCCCAAGCAGGTGGATTTCATGGAAGAAGTCATGCGCTGGCTACGAT
>CAKZQV010000573.1 GCA_937141895.1 uncultured Verrucomicrobiota bacterium | reverse complement strand
TCCCATTTCCAGCGCTTCGGTTTTTTTGCTTTCGCTCGACGTGAAGGCCGTTACTTCACAGCCCCAGGCATTGAGAAACTGCAGGGCAATGTGGCCGAGTCCGCCGATCCCGATCACCGCGACTTTATCGGTGGGTTTAATACCGAATTGAACGAGCGGGTTGAATACGGTGATGCCGCCGCAGAAGAGCGGGCCAGCGCTTTCAACATCGAGACCTTTCGGAAGTTTGACGACGCTGTCGGCATGGGCGCGGACTTTGTCGGCAAAACCGCCATGGCGACCGATGATGGTTCCTTCGGCGGTGGCGCACAGGTTTTTATCGCCGGAATCGCAGGAGGGGCAGGTGTTGCAATAGCCGGAGTGCCAGCCGAGTCCGACTGCGTCGCCGATGACGAACGTGGTGACTGCTGAGCCGATCTGCGCAATACGGCCGGCGACTTCATGCCCCGGAACAAACGGATAGGTCGTCATGCCCCATTCATTATTGAGCATGCTGAGATCGCTGTGGCAGATCCCGCAGTAATCCACGTAAATTTCAACCTGATCTGGACCGAGTTCGCCGGGGTCGTATTCAAAAGGTTCGAGTTTGCCGCCTGCTTCCATTGCTGCATATGCTTTAATCATGAGTAGCCTGCCTTTTGAGGGTTAAGTTTTTCCGGCTCAGCACACCGACTGAAACAGGCTATAAGTTTCCTCCGAAATACGGCGTGATGTCAATAAGACAGAACTGGTACTTTATCGAGATGAATAATAAAAGACACCTCATCGTCTTCACTCGTTTTCCAATGCCTGGAAAAACAAAGACGCGTCTGATTCCTGGCATTGGAAAAGATGCGGCGGCGGCCTTGCAGCGGGAAATGACGGAACATACGGTTCAGCAGGCGCGGACGTGTGGTGCGAATGTTGAGATTCGTTATTCCGGCGGAACCGAAGAGCAGATGCGCGATTGGTTGGGGGATGACTTGATGTATACGGAGCAGGGTGAGGGCGATCTTGGCGCGCGTATGCAACGGGCTTTTGAAGAGACCTTTTCCAAGGGTTGGAAAAAGGTGGTCATTATCGGTTCGGACTGTCCTTCCAACGATTGGAAAAATCTTCAGACAGCGTTCCAATCATTGGAAGATCATGAACTGGTCATCGGACCGGCGAGTGATGGTGGGTATTATCTGATTGGGATAGGTAGGGCGTGCTCTCCGAGCGCGCAGCTGCACGAGCGGACGGCTGGGACAGCCTTCCCTACTCAACTTTTTCAAAACATCGACTGGGGCGGGGAACATGTTTTTGAGCAGACGCTGAACGCTGCATCCGGTTTGTCTGTTCATCAACTTCCCGAACGGAGCGATGTTGATTTGATTGAAGATATACCCCCGAAGATTTCCGTCATTATTCCGACACTGAATGAAGAGGCGCACCTTTTCCAAACATTGGAAAAAGTGCGCGGCGGGTTCAACGTGGAGATCGTTGTGGTGGATGGTGGGAGCACGGACGGGACGCGGGCGATTTTTCCGGTGGCGATGGAGTGTAAAAACGGCCGTGCTGCACAGCAGAATCTTGGAGCTGCAAAAGCGTCAGGAGCGTTGCTGTTATTTCTGCATGCCGATACCGAGTTGCCGGATGGTTGGGACTGGATGGTCCGCCAAACGATGGCAGATTCATCTGTTGCAATGGGGGCCTTTTCGTTCAAGGTCCGCGAGGCCTTTCCGGGCCGTACGTTTATTGAGGTTACGGCAAATCATCGTTCCAGGGTTTGGAAAAGTCCATATGGCGATCAGGGGTTGTTTATGCGCGCGGTGGATTTTCACGAAATCGGTGGATTCCCGAATCAGCCGATCATGGAAGATTATGCTCTGGTTCAGGTCGCCAAAAAACGAGGTTTCGTGGTTACGCGTCCCGAGCCGGCCATCACCTCCGGTCGCCGATGGAAACAGCACGGGGTGCTGAAGGTTACGCTGATCAATAAGTTGATGGTTGCGGGGTATAAACTGGGAGTTGCGCCGAAGCAACTGGCTAAACTTTATCGCCAAGGTTGATTTAAACTAAGTCCCTGAACAAACAAGTGCGGTGACCAACGCTTTGACGTGGGATACACCTCCCTCTTCGTCCGGGTCATCATATTTCCCACAGACGCAGGCGTTCGCATGACCCAGGTGCCGGACCTGAATAAAAACGAGCCGAATGGTCAAATAGAGCCCGAGTCCGACCAATGGAATAATGGCGGAGATGCCCCGTGCCAAACTATCGATTTCGTTCAACAACTCCATAAAAACCTCCGTAAGACTAAACGTCCGAATCTGCCGTATTTAAGTAAGCCAAGGACGAAACGATAATTGACCCGCTTATTAAGACTGTTATTCTGTCGCAATGATTTTGCGTATTTTCATCTGCTTCATGCTATCCGGATTATTTTGCGGAGCAGCATCCTATGATGAACTTCAGGAACAGCTAAAATCTGCGACGGAAGAACCGGAGGTTCATCGACTGAAATCGCAGATCGCAGGGGCTGCGCTCCAACGATTGGAACAAGGAACAGTTTCAAAAACAGAAGAGAAAAAGCTGCGCACTCAGGTTCAGGCATACTGTGCGGATGTGCAACTGGGGTCCATGGATGTTTGGTATGGCGATTCGGTGGTCAGCTGGAGCCGTCTGCTTCTGCTGGATGGACAATGGAAGGAATCCCGCGCGCTATTGCTTGAGCAGGCGGAGGTTTTGCAGAACATAGAAAAAAATCTTTCGGCCAATAACATTCCCGTTTCATCCATCAGTCCAGTCGCAGGATGTCGTTATGTGCTGGGCGAAACCTACCGGCTTGAATTTGAAACGTTACAAACTTTAGAACCCGCCGTTGAAGCGCTGAAACATTTTTACAATGTTTACATCAAATATGGGGACAGCTCCTGGGGTGAAAAGGCTCAGGCCAAAGCCGAAGCCATGCAGGAGATTCTGGAGGGGGGAGGCAAGCAGGTGCGGATCGATCTCGGGCCTCACAAAAAAACCTTTGTGGCGAATAAATTTAAGCTCGGGGCCCGGATGGTGGCTGAGGAGCGC
>CAKZQV010000572.1 GCA_937141895.1 uncultured Verrucomicrobiota bacterium | reverse complement strand
CGAGGACGTGCCCGAGCCCGGTGCGGACGGCAATGGCGAGAGCGCCCCTGCCCCGGTCGCGCTGGAAACCTCCGAGGGCAAGGCCGATGCGGCCCCCGCCATGGCACAGCCCGCGCCCGCAGCACCGCATCAGCCACCGCCTGCACCGCATCGTCTTGTCCGATCACCCGCTCATGCAGCACATCGTCCAATTTCAGCAGTTTTTCACGTTCGCCCTCCAACAGCTTGGTCAACGGAATACCCGCCCAACGGGAAATAACTTCAGCAATCTCCTCCTGAGTCACTTCTTCGCGCAACAAACTGGTTCCCTTCTGCTCGATAGCCGATTCCGCTTCCACCAGTTTTGCGGTAATATCAGGAATGGTGCCATGACGCAGTTTGGCGACGCGTTCCAAATCATATTCACGCTCCGCCCGCTCCGCCTCCTGACGAGCAAGCTCCAGCCCTTCGCGCAATTCCCGGATACCTTCAATACCACCCTTCTCATTATCCCACTGGGCACGCATCGAATCCTCGTCCGCTTTCAGATCCGCCAATTCCTGTTTCAGTGATTCCAGCCGATCTTTACTGGCTTTATCTTTTTCATTTTTCAGCGCCGTTTCTTCAATTTCCAGACGCATCACCCTACGGGTAATTTCATCCAGCTCCGCCGGCATCGAATCAATTTCCGTACGAATCGTCGCACAGGCTTCGTCCATCAGGTCGATCGCTTTATCCGGCAGAAAACGATCGGAAATATACCGATCCGATAAAACCGCCGAGGCCACCAACGCCGCATCCTGAATGCGCACGCCGTGATGCACTTCAAATCGTTCCTTCAATCCACGAAGAATAGAAACCGTATCCTCAACGCTCGGCACATCCACCAGCACCGGCTGGAACCGTCGTTCCAGTGCGGCATCTTTTTCAATATGCAGTCGATGCTCATTCAGCGTCGTTGCGCCAATACAGTGTAGTTCGCCACGCGCCAGCATCGGCTTGAGCATATTCCCGGCATCGGACGAACCTTCCGTTTTTCCCGCTCCCACAATCGTGTGTAGCTCATCAATGAACAGAATGATCCGCCCCTCGGAGGCCTTGATTTCATGCAGCACCGCCTTAAGACGTTCTTCAAATTCACCGCGATACTTTGCTCCGGCCATCAACGCCGTCATATCCAGCGCCCAGATCGATTTATCCTTCAGGCCTTCCGGCACATCGCCGCGCACAATCCGCTGCGCCAACCCTTCAACAATCGCAGTTTTACCGACCCCGGGTTCACCGATCAGAACCGGGTTATTTTTGGTCTTACGGGAAAGAATACGGATCACCGACCGGATCTCCGCATCGCGACCAATCACTGGATCCATTTTTCCGGAGCGGGCAACCTCAACCAGATCCTGGCCATATTTTTCCAGTGCCTCATACTGCCCCTCGGGATTATCCGAAGTAACGCGCTGATTCCCGCGCACTTTTTCCAATGATTGGAAAACCGCGTTTTTGTCCACGCCGTTTTCTTTCAACACCGGTAGTTCATCGGCAAACACCAACAACAGGTGCTCCACCGATACAAATTCATCTTTAAGTTTTTTCGCTTCGTCCCCGGCTTTAACCAGCATTTGATTCAGCCGCTGTGTCACATAAACCTTGCCCGATTCCGTTGCCCCGGAAACGCGCGGCTTTTTCTGCAGCTCCTGCTCCAGACGAGCCGTAATCACCGGCACCGACGCACCGATATTTTCAACCAACCGCGGCACCAATCCATTTTCCTGTTCCAGCAGCGCCAACAGCACGTGCTCGGCATCCACTTCCTGATGCCCAAACCGCAGTGCCTTAACCTGCGCCTGCTGCAGGGCTTCCTGTACTTTCTGTGTCGTTTTATTCAAATCCATAATGTGACTCCTTTCATAAAGTCACGTTCCCTATCGCACCGACCATGCCAACGCAAAAACCACCCGTTTTCCAGGCTTTGGAAGTTTCCAATCATTGGAACCCGCGCCATTTCTGCCCTATTTGGTGTCACACTGCGTCAATAAGGGTTGTTCCAGGGATTGGAACTCGTGTACAACAGCGCGCATGCAATTCTTAGAACAATTGATCGGAACACAATCCGGACTGGTGATCGCTTTTATAGCAACGGCCGCATTGGTGGTTGTTGCTGGCATCAAGCTGAGTATGTATGGCGATGCCTTGGGCGACCGTACGGGACTGGGCAACGGACTCGTGGGCCTGATCTTTCTGGCCGGCGTCACCAGTCTTCCGGAACTCGTTGTTTCTCTGACGTCCGTTCTAAATGCAACGACGCTCGCCGACGGGGCCGACCTGGCCACCGGCAACATGCTCGGTTCCAATGTCTTCAACTTGCTGATTCTTGCCTTTATGGCCCTTTTCTTCACCAGCAAATTTAAACCGCAGGACATGAAGAATCCGCATAATGATTCGGCCATCTATGGTCTGATCATGCTCGGCATCTTTTCCGCCTCCTATTAGTGGGCACCTCGGGGTGAATGGATGATTCCCGGCCTCGACTGTTCACCGCTGGTTATTGCCCTACCCCTGACCTATCTCGGCATTCTGGTTCGAGAGCATAAACAACACAAAGACGGTGGCGAAGAAGAGGAAGCAGAACACCTGCCGGAAGAGGATAAACTGGCAAACATGCCGGCCGCGCGATTTTACAGCATCCTGCTTTTTCTCTGCGGCTTGATTATCGGGGGTGGTGTCATCCTCTCCATCCTCGGCAGCC
>CAKZQV010000571.1 GCA_937141895.1 uncultured Verrucomicrobiota bacterium | reverse complement strand
GGGGTGGGTTTCAACAAAATCGATGAGCCGGTCGGCCATGTCGGTTTCGGCCAGCCAGCGTTTCCGATAGTTCCGAAGTTTGGAAAGTAGGTCAGTGCGGTGCATGGGTTTTTATAGCCACGAAAAGGCACAAGATGCACAAAGACAATATATTCTGTCTTCGTGATTTTTGTGCCTCTTTGTGGCCATTCCTTTTCTATGGATTGAAGAGAGGGTAGAGGACATCGTATTGTTCTTCGAGCGCCTGGGGCATCACACGGGTATTGGCCAGCACGGGCATAAAATTGGTGTCGCCGCTCCAGCGCGGAACAATGTGCTGGTGAATGTGGTCTTTCAACCCGGCGCCGGCGGCTTCGCCGAGATTATAGCCCAGATTCAGCCCGTCGGGTTTCAGTTCCGCCTTCAGAATTTCAACGGCTTCGATGGTGAGGTCGGCGATTTCGAGGCGTTCTTCAGGGGTGAGATCTTTTAGGTTTTCGAGATGGCGGTAGGGCGTAACCATCAAATGCCCGCTGTTGTAGGGATAGCGATTCATGACGACGGCAACGGTTTTCCCGCGTTTCAGCAGCAGATTCTCGCGGTCGTTTTCTGCGTCGAACATGTTGCAGAGAAAGCAGCCGCCTTCTTTGTCGCTCAGAATATATTCAATGCGCCACGGCGCCCAGATCGTTTTGCTCATTCAGCTCTCCCTTACATTTACCCGGAATGGTGCGTGTTTGCGCAGAAGGGGGCAAGTGGAAAAGGGAGAGCTAGAGCAGGGTTAGTGACCCTGTCTGCAGTATTTAAGCCAACGTTTGATCCCTGTTTTTACTGAAATATCGTGCTGTAAAATAAACAACACCAAGCCCGATAAGTAGCCGAATGACTGTGTGTATAGAGAGGGATATAGCATATGCGAACGGATATTCTGGGTTATTGTTCACGGCTTTTATCATGTATGGTGGAATGAGTGAGTTAAGTAGCCCAATACACTTTGGGCATAGAAATAATACCGCAAAGATGCCCCACCGTTTAAGCGAAGAGAGACGTCGAGTCAGTCTAGATCCTTCGATCATTTTTCGAGCCATGAAGACGATTAATGCTGCATAGGCAACATAGACAAAAATACTCAGACTAACTATCCATACATCGGCAAGAGATGTGAAACTCAATGACAAGAACGTAGTATTATAAAGAAGATTACCTAAACTATTAATCATACCCCAAATTATGGAACCCAAAAAAATCCAGGCGAGTCGATGCGTCCAAACGGCCTGAACATTCACTTTGCCGAATTCTTCAGTCAGCGTTTGCTCTGAACCCATTCGTTTGGCGGCCACAATAAAGGATTCTTCGGCGGATAATCCTTTGTGCTGCAGGGTATCCATTTCATCCAATACATGCGATTCGAGCTCTTCGATATTCTCCTTTTTCAAGGCCCCTTTTTCGCTGAACTGGTTTTTCCAATTTTCAATGGCGGTATTTAGATCAAACATGGTTTTTCCTCCCAGAGGGTTGAAAGTGCATTATTCATGATGGTCCACTTTTTCTTTTCTTCTTTGAGGGCAGTGACGCCGCCGGGCTCGAGTCGGTAATATTTCCGCCTTCTGCCGGTATCGGCTTTTTTCCATTCCGAAACGATGTACCCCTGTTTTTCTAGGCGATGCAATACGGGATAAAGCATGCCGTCGCTCCACTGGACCTCGTCGTTGGTGAGGTCGGCTACTTTTTTGATGATGGCGTATCCGTAGCTCTCGCCCTGCGATAACACGGATAAAATAAGGGGCGTTGCACTTGCGGCCACCAGTTCCTTGGATAGTTGCATTCTTACCTCCTAGATCAATGCATAGAGGTACAATGTATAAGAAATCAGATTTGGGCAAGTTTTATTTTTATGTGAATGAAATGGTCGTGCAGATCTGTTTTCCATGAGGCGGTATGTAGCAACAGTGTTAAGCGACAACCGAAAATTCAGAATTTTTCACCACCCAGATTGTCTTGCTCATGATTATTTTCATGGCTGAATGTCGTGCGACGGATGATCGTGCAAGGTGAAAAAAGTCTGGTTGTGTGGTTCGGGGTACCGTATTTTTTGCGTTCACGCTGGAGCAGGTGTACATGCCGAAATACGATAAAATAGAAGAATTGCTTAACGAGCTGTATCAACATCGGCGGTTGCTGGCTTCTCTTTTTGAGCATCGGATGTCAACGATCTCAGCAGATGCCGTGCTGGAACTGGTGGAGGGGAAGGCCGATCGGCTGGATCGGCTGGCGGCGTATGATCTGCTGGTGCAAAATCATGGCGCGGTTCAGCTTGAGTCGCGACTGCAGGATTTTCTGGCGGAGTATATGGAGGTCGATGAGACGGTCCATGTGCTTTACATCCAGGAAAACCTCGATGAACTCAAAAAGCTGCAGGCCTATTTTCTGAAAGAGCAACAGGGCATCAAAAAGGAACGCTATCTATTCCGGATCAAAAAGCACCTGCGCGAAATTCTCCGTATTGCCGCAATGAATGTGAAAACGCTGCGCAATAACATGGAGGAGACCTACAAAACAGAAAGCAATTTTGAGCTGAAGCGTGATAAACTCGAAGATATCCGGTCGCAGCGCGATGCATTGGAAGGCGTGATCCGGGCGGTGGAAAAAATGTTGGAGGACGATCTGTTTTTTCGATCGGCTTCCGATGAGGAGCTACTCCAGATTATGCATCGTTTGCGCGTGATGCTGCGGGAAAGCCGGCACAATCTGATTGAGGTGCAGCATCAGATTATCGCCTACCTGAACCACATTGAAAAACGGGTGGCGGTGGTGGACAAGGTGCTGCGTTTAAAGGTGCTGCGGGATAAACACTACCTGCGACAACAGACCAACTTTTATCAGCTCG
>CAKZQV010000570.1 GCA_937141895.1 uncultured Verrucomicrobiota bacterium | reverse complement strand
TAATGCCGGCACCCTTTCGCCGGAAAATTCGGCCAGCGCGGCCGAAGCGCTCGGGATTAAAATATACACCATTGGCGCCGGCGGAGCCCGAAGCGGATTCTTTATCCAGCGCCAGGAAGTCGATGAAGATACGCTGAAGAAAATTTCCTCCACCACCGGGGCAAAGTTTTACCGGGCCAAGGATCTCGAAACGCTCGAATCCGTCTATGAAGAAATCGACCTTTTGGAAAAAACCGAGATTGAAGTGGAGCGCTTTACCCGCTTTGAAGAAAAGGCCGCCGGCTGGCTGATTGCCGGGATCCTTTTCCTAGGATTGGAACAGCTGCTCGGCCTCAGCAGAATCGGGAGGCTGCCCTGATGAAATGGCATAATCCAGATCTCCTGATTTGGCTGATTGCATTGCTTCCGTTGCTGCTAATTACGGGACTCATGCTGCGTGGCCGTATTCGCCTGCTGAAAAAAATGGTGGATCATGAACTTTGGCCGACGATGATGCCCCTGCTTTCCCCCCGCCGTCAGCGGCTGAAAAACGCTCTGCGCATTGTCGCCTTTGCCTTCCTCATTTCCGCCTTGGCGCGCCCGCAGTGGGGATTTAAGTGGGAAGAGGTTAAACAGCGCGGCCTGAGTGTGATTGTTGCACTCGATACATCGAAGAGTATGCTGGCGCAGGACATTAAGCCCAATCGACTGCAGCAGGCCAAATGGGGCATTCGCGATTTGGTAAAAGAAATGCGCGGCGACCGGATTGGTATTGTGGCCTTTGCCGGCGATGCCTTCCTGCAGTGCCCCGCCACCATCGACTATGCTGCATTCCTGATGATGCTCGATGATATTTACGCCGGAATCGTTCCCCTGGGCGGAACGGATCTTTTCCAGGCCTTGGAAACTTCGATAGAGAGTTTCGAAAAAGTGGAGGATGCCCAATCCGATAAAGTGATTATTCTGATTTCTGATGGAGAAAGTACGGTGGGTGATCCGCTGGCGCTGCTGCCCCGACTGAAGGATGAGGGCATCCGCGTTTTTGCCATTGGAGTCGGCACCAAGGAGGGCGAACTGATTCAGACGTCGGATGGCTTTGTGAAGGATGAGGAAGGCCACGTGGTGAAAAGTTCCCTGAATGAAAAACTGCTCGAACGACTCGCCTTTGAGACCGGCGGATTTTACGTCCGCTCAGCACCCGGAGACTTTGGACTGGAGCGCGTGTACCAGCAGGGCATTTCCCAGTTGCAACGTGAAGACCGCGAAAGCCGGATGTCGAAAAGCTGGACCGAGCGATTCCAGTGGTTTGTCAGCGCCGCCCTGATTCTGCTCATTCTGGAATCCCTGATCCGACCCATTAAATGGAGGAAAGGTCGATGAATCTCCATTTTAGATTTTCTCTGCATTCATTTACAATCGTTGGACTCATCTTAGTTGCATGTACGGCCCACGCGGAAGACACGCCTCGCTCTTCGATGCGAAAGGGGCTGAAGGAATATCAAGCGGGTAACTTCACCAATGCCGTCCAACACCTGGAAAAGACGGTCTTGGAATTTCCAGCCATTGGACATTATAACCTCGGGAATGCCCAATATCGTGCGGGCGAATATGAACTGGCGGCGGACGCCTTTAATGAGGCGTTGCGCACCTCGGATCTGGAACTTCAGTTTAAGGCCTACTTTAACCGCGGCGATGCCCTGCTGGCGCGAACGACGGCGTTGACTAAAACCGAAGAAATCAGCCTGGCCATCGAGCTGGCATTCCAGGCCATGGATATGTTTGAAAAAGCGATCCTGTTGCAACCGGACCATCTGGAAGCGAAGCAGAATTTTGAGCGGGCGCAGGCTCTGCGCGTTCAATTGGAGTATAATCTGGGGCGCTGGTATTTTGATCAGGCCGAGGAACTGCTGCCGCAGTTTAAGGCCAAGGATGCACAAAAGAATTATCAACGGGCAAAGAAGCAGTTTGAACATATTCTTGAAAATGTGGATCCAGGCCATCCGGAGTCGAAACAATATGTACCCAAAGTCAACGAACGACTTGAAATGCTGCAGCTGGCCGTGGAGGCTGCCGAGATCGATCTCAATATGGCGTTGCAGTATATTTCCGACTATCAGTACATGCTCGCTGCGCAACGATTGACAACTGAGACGGATGAGCGAAAATATGCGTTTGATATCAAACCCGACCTGAAGAAAAAATACGAAGAGACGATCCAGAAAAATCAGGAAGTGCTGAAGATTATTGAGGACCTGTTTCCCTCAACGAATATGGCAAAATGAAGACGTTACTTTCCATCATAATGTTAGGTGCTGCGGCTGCGACCTTCGGTCAGGAAGCCATGGAGGCGGCGGTGGATATTGATACGACCTATTTCCATCCGGCGGCCAGCATGTATATCCAGGGCAATGCGTCTGGGGCGAGCAATCTGGTTCATCAGGGCCTGGCCGAGTTTCCAGACAATGGAAAACTGCTGCGCCTCAAGGAACTACTCGACCAACAGCAGGAGCAGCAACAGAACCAGGATCAAAATAACGACCAACAAAATCAGGATCAGAATCAGCAGGACCAACAGGATCAAGAACCGAATAAAGATCAACAAAATCAGGATCAGCAAAACGATCAAAACCAGGATCAGAATCAGGACCAAAAAAACCAGAATGAACAGGACCCGCAGGATCAACAGAATCAGGATCAGCAGCAACAGCAGGCCGAACCGCCCCGTGCGGAGGAAATGAGCCGCGATGAAGCGGAACGGCTGATGGATGCAATGAAGCAGGACGAAGAAACCAAGCGCCTGATGCTGCAGCCGGTTCGGGGTGCCCCGGTTAAAGTGGACAAAGATTGGTAAGGATGTGACGAGTAATTCGTGATGCGTAACTTTTGGAAAATCATAGTTTTGGTATTTTGCTTCGCCCTTTTTGGAGGGAAGGCGTTTGCCGCAGATGTGAAGATGAGTATTGAGCCGAAACTCATCAGCATGCTTGACCGCGCGATCCTAAAGGTGACGTACACCGATGTGGACGGAGACGCCATTACCATCCCGCAGGTGGATGGCCTGAACATTGAATATCAGGGCCCTGCGCGTTCATATCGCATGGTTAACTTTAAAACCACCTCAACGGTCACCCATTCCTATTTGGTGACGCCGAAAAAGGTGGGCGACTTTACGATTGGTCCCGTCACCGCATCATTTAAAGGCGGTGAAAAAGAACTTTCGACCAACCTCAAGGTCATCCAGGCCTCGGAAGATGAGCAGGCCACCGACATCTCGGAACTGATGTTTTCCGAGATCGTCAGCGAACGGGAAGCGCCCCATGTGAGCGAGCCCTTTGAACTCACACTGCAGGTTTTCATTCGGGACGGCATTCAGACGACTGGTGGATTTAACATTATCGGCGGCACCCCTGAGCAGGGCCTTGACGGCGAAATTGAGTGGAAACTCGTCAACAAAGGGCGGACGGAGCGGGACGGAACGATCTTTACCGTATATACCGCCAAGGCCACTGTAAAAACCATCACGGCAGGGACGTTCAACTTTCAGCCTCAGGTGCAGCTAAATGTGGTTGTTCCCCGTCAGGACCGGCGCTCCTACCCCGGCGACCCCTTCTTCGGCGATCTATGGGGCCGTCAGGAAACTCGCCGAATCATTCTCGATTGTAATGCGCTCGAGGTGAAGGTGCGGCCGGTTCCAATGGTTGGAAGACCCGACACGTTTACCGGTGG
>CAKZQV010000569.1 GCA_937141895.1 uncultured Verrucomicrobiota bacterium | reverse complement strand
TCAAAGTCGGGTATGTGCCTCCCGTCGGACCGGTCGGGCCTTCGTTATAGCCATATATATTGGATCCGGGGTTAGTTCCCCCGAGGCGGACAATAGCACCGCCATCGCTCCAACCGTTCTGATAACCTTCCGTAGCAGATACGCCAGTACCATTGTGGGAACCAGTCACCGGCATGCGAGCACGAAAGAAGTAAGTGCCGATGGAGTTATCGGCCAACAACGTGTTGCCATCATTAAAGACCACGTGTCCGTTGGTAACCGTCGAGAGTTGCAAATATTTATTGCCCGTCTCACTCGCCACATTGCTGTCAGCAGTGTCAAAGCTCCAACTCGTACTTTGGGGGCTGATCGCACCAGCACTATAACTCTCGAAGTCTTCAAGCAGGGCAAAGTCCGCCAGGCTGTTCGCCAGAAGCCCCCCCATAACTGCACATATAACCGATATTTTATTCATTCTTTCTCCTTTTGTTTTAGTGTTCTCAACTCACTCGATAGATGCTGTTTGCTGTAAACAGCATCATTTATGGTTTTGGAAAAACTATAGGGAGGAGGAATAAAGAGCCATACCACTTTGAGTACAAATTTTTACCTTTTTGCGACACAATGGAATCAACGCATGAATAACATTTTCCCACTGTTTACTTCCGGACCGGAGTCGCCCGGATAGGCGTGATAGGCGATGCCCGCTTCCAGCGGGCTTACACAGTAGGGTTTCTCACCAGCGCATGCGAGCGCTTCGGATTGTCTTCAGGATGGACGTCAACTTCGTATGGCGGTTAATCATCGAACCATTCATCTGTCGGATCGAAGGCAGGAACCGGAATATTAATAATCTTCATGTTCCCGACCGCGCGATGTCGACAACCCGGCTTGATCAGAATGGAGGTCATCAGATTCAGTGGCACCATGTCACCATCAAGTTCCATGTGACCTTCGCCTTCCAGCACAAAGTAGATCTCCGTCAGTTTTTTATGATAATGCGTCCGGCTCTCTTTCGAAACATCCACCATGTGAAGGGTCGCAACCAGATTGTCCGGATGCACAAATGCGCGACGAGATTCTCCACAGGGGCATGCTACAGCTTCAATCGCATCCAGTTGTTCGATGACATATTTTTTCATTGGTATCGCCCTATCCCATTCATCCGATCTTCGTGGCGCGGCATGTTCTATGGTTCACAACCTTATTTGTCGGTGCGGGCCGGCGCACTCAGGTCCATGAACGGATATGTTCGCTGGTCCTTCGCTGCATCGTATTCAGGATTCGGAACCGGCAGATACCGTTCCGCCACGTTATCTTTAATCCAAGACTGCAACTGCTTCATCAGCTGCGCTTTCTTTTCCGGCATCTTTTCTGAAAGATCATTGGCCTCATACGGGTCCTTCACGATATCGAAAAGCTCCACTTTTCCGTGCCAGTCCCAAATCAGTTTATAATCGCCCGCCCGGATTCCGGAGTGCGGTGTCAGCGGTAATCCGTTGTCGGGATGCTTCACAATCACATTAAACGGATAGTGCCAATAAAAAGTGCGCGGCTTAGTTTCGGCCTTTGGGTTTTCCAAGAGCGGCACCAGGCTAATTCCGTCAATGTCATCAGGAAGGTCATTCCCGGTCAGCTCCGCCAGCGTGGGCAGATGGTCGATACAGTTCGCCGGGGTATCGCACCAGACTCCGCCTTGTATTTTTCCCGGCATCCAGAAAATAAGCGGCACGCGTACGCCGCCCTCAAACAGACAGGCCTTTCCGCCCTTGAACGGAAAATTGTCCGTGGCCGCCGGGTTTGTATATTCCACCCCGCCATTGTCGGACGTGAAGACCAATAACGTATTCTTTTCCAGTCCACTTTCTTCCAAGGTCTGGATAATGCGTCCAACCGAATCGTCGAGATGTTTCACCATCGCCGCCTACACCGCCTGATTA
>CAKZQV010000568.1 GCA_937141895.1 uncultured Verrucomicrobiota bacterium | reverse complement strand
ACTCGACGCAAATAAGCAAAACCGATCGACGAAAAATACTCGCTGAGTTCTATCAATCAATCGTCCGCGTTCCCATCAGTCAACGACCAGACAGATACGAACCCCGCCGCGTTAAGCGATGCCCCAACCATTCCCATTAATGACGGCTGCTCATGAGGTCATACAGGAGAATCTGAACAAGGAAAATCCGTTGCTAAACAAGTCTAAACTAACGCCATTCGACTCTGATCCTTTTTAAATTACGAGACGAACCCCTTTTACAGTCCTGAAATAGAGCTTAGGTATTTTTTGTTTTAAGTATTGGTCTGCCATGAAGGATGAGATATAAAATTCAATCCTGTGTACTTATGAGAGGTGTGCCTTGTGGGAACTCGCACTGTTCGCTGAAGAACCGTTGAAAGAATTAAAACTAATAGGAGTTAGTGAGATGATAAGAAGAAGTATGTTTGCCGCAATTTGTTTAGCGGTAACGGCCATGACTTCGCTGGCAGGAACGTTGATTGAAGTTATATGGAGTGAAGTACAGCCAATAAATATAGTCGTTTTCGAGGATTATTTAAGCGTAGGAAGGCAGCCAGCGGCTAGCTTGGGAATGGAAGTTTGGGCGGGTGATGGAACGGATTTGTCTGATCCCGGCACAATAAATTTTACCCAAAATCCAGGACTTGCCAATGAGGCGGTTGCTGTCTCTCCTAATAGTAAGCCATGTGTGTTTATTCACAACAATACGAATGTGATTTCGCGTGTGAATGATGTACTAGCATTTACGGGTTGGGGGCCTTACGGCGAAGCCAATTCATTTCTGGCACAGGTCGGAACCACGTGGTATGTTTCCGATGTTCTTCCATCGGGATGGTATGGAACTGTACCATCAGGACCTGGAAGTAATAATCCTGACAAAACGGCAGGATATTCTACTGCGGACACGGTGTGGCACGTGTTTCATGAAGGTGATTTTGGTGCGTCCGGCTTTACGACGACGATTCCCACCTCCGGCGGAACCGCTCTGCCTCCCGGCGATATTGTTAATACGGGCATGTTGATGAATGGAAGTCATGATGCTTATGTCAGAACGTTCGCGATTACTTCTTATATTACACCGGAAGATGTTTATTATGTCGCTTCGACTCCAACTGACTGGACGGATTCTCTCGCTTGGAGCGATGGATTAGCCGCAACCAACAATAATTTTTATTATGTAACCAATAACGTGGTTTTAAATACCCCAGCCACAACGGCGACCTTCCCGGGGCTCTCGTTAATACTGAAGGAATCGCAACGGTTGGAAATTATGGCTAGTGAAGGCGATGTGGTTACCGTTTCTGGCCTCATTCTTGATGCGGCGGAAATAGCGCCTAGTGTAGCGGGTTCTGGAGAAGCGCAGATTGACGGCAAGATTACGCTAACGTCCAGCTCGACCTTCGCGGGAGCTACGGACAATTCTCGTGATTTGCGCGTACAGGCTCAAGTGGTTGTCGGCGATGACGCGACCCTGACCCTGAATGCGCCAACAAAAACAATCTATATTGATAATACAGGAAACAATTTTTCCGGAACCTGGGCAGTTTCTGGAGGTACCGCTGAATTTGCAGGTGCAGCCGCAGTTGGAACGGCAGATATTGAGGTGCAGAGCACTGGAACGCTGCGGGTTTCCAGCGATTGGGATGGTTATGCAACCGGCGCGTCGCTGACGGTGGCCGACAGCTCAACCGCTTCCGTGGATATCGGTTCCTACCAATGGACGGTATCAAATCTTGTTTTCGGTGCCACTGCCATAAGTAATGGCACGTATACAGCATCCGAATTGAACGCCAAGGGAGCCAATTCTGTATTTACTGGAAGTGGAACTATTCGCATTGGAGAGTTGGTCATAGAGGCAAACTCTCTTGCGGCGCATTGGAGTCTTGATGAAGGTTTTGGACTGATTGCAAATGATTCGTCCGGTTACGCCTTTCATGGAAGTATACTGAATGGAGCCACGTGGATCACTGATGATCCAGAGCGTGGAACATGCATATCGTTTGATGGAACTAATGATCGCATTGAAACCGACTTTATGGTGGATATTACTTCTGAAGAAAAAGATTTCACTTGGGCGGTATGGGCGAATAGCCAACAGGCTGCTGGTGGTTCTATTATTATCGGAAACCGCTATCCTCAATTCGGTGGAGCAACTGATAATAACTATAACTTTCTTAAGTTGACTCCGGGCAATGTGGGCACGGGAATGTCGAATAGTTTACAGCCAATCGATTTTGAAGACATGGTTCAGAACGAGTGGCATCACCATGCGATTGTGAAATCCGGTTCCTCTCTGCAGTATTATCGAGATGGAAATGCGGTAACGAATATTACGCTGACGTCTTATATGGATGGTGAGATACCTTTTTATATCGGTGGAGAACCTGAAAAAAATAAGGATACCGAACACTTCCAGGGATTAGTCGATGATGTTGTGCTGTATAACTATGCACTTGCTCCTGAAAACGTGACTGATGTTATGAACGGTCTGTATGTATTTGGCGAACCGATCATCTCGGTCGAAAAAATCGGTGCCGATTTGAAGCTCTCATGGGCTGAAACCGGCTTTAAACTACAGACTAAATCTAATCTAGCGCTCGATAACTGGAATGATTATCCGGGCGGAGAAACAAGTCCAGTAACAGTGCCTGCTACAAATGATGTTGAGTTCCTTCGATTAATCAAACAGTAAGCATTCGTGATTCAAACTGCTCCAAATGCGGAGCAGTTTAACCGCAGAACCCCGCCTCCTTGGCGGGGTTTTTGTCTCTTCGCGGAATAGCGTCTTGAGTTGAAAAAAGTAGCTGGTTGTCGT
>CAKZQV010000567.1 GCA_937141895.1 uncultured Verrucomicrobiota bacterium | reverse complement strand
CGCATACACATCTGTGATATCGAGAAAGCCATCTGTACGTTTCAGGTTCCCACGCCCGGCTTCAATCAGCAGGCCGCAGTAGGTCAAATCCCGCACCGAAAACGAACCCGACAGACTGTTCAGCAGATCGCCGGCTTTCGCCGGACCTGCTGCAAGAGAAAAGGCCGGAAGTTCATCAATCTGCAACCGGATTCTGACCAACAGATCCAGCACGCTCTGCGGCAACAGCAGCAATAGTTTCGATGATGTAATCGAATTATCCATCTGACCACGGATCATCCCCGACTCCAGATTACAATCCGCGTGTACCGTCAGATGCTGCCCATTCTGATCAATGGTCAGCGGTTTAATTTCCAGAGCCGGGAAGGCATACGCCAGATTCAGAGACAATCCGTCAAATTCAACGTCACGGATGTTCACCTCATCCGCCAGAACGTTCAGGCTCAGCGAACTCTTCGCATAGTTGTTCATATCAACGAAAAACTGAACGTCTACAAGGGCATTTCCCTCAATTACCAGCTGTTTAAAATGATTTTCCAATGATTGGAACTGTTCCACACTGACATAGACTGGCAATACCGTTTCCTGCACCTCAACCTCGTGTTTAACCGGGCGGGTACCCCGTGCTCCCGGAGCAGGCTTTCGCTCCTTAACCAACGTACCATCCACATGAAAATCGATACCGGACCACGACATTTCAGCATTTTTGAACTCAACCCGATCCGGCAGAATCGAAACAGAAAGTTTCACGTGATCCACATGGCGCATGGCACTCTCATCCGGAATACTCACCCCCCATTCCACCGATGGGGTAAACGATACATCCGACGCGGAAAAATCAATCTTCCAACCTTTGGAAACTTCAGAACCGAAATCCTGCTTCCGCGCAAAAAGCACTTCCCCAGCCTGAAACAACGGGTCAAGATCATCCGGGTGCCGACTGTAATAAGAAACCCCGTCGGCCTGCCATCCACGAAGGGTCAGCGACAAAGCTTCAATATGAATCGGAATGCCGGCCGCGTTCACCCGTTCCACCACCATCTGGAGAATCGGTTTCGGCACACCGTATACCCGAAGGAATACAAATGCACAAACCAGAAGAACAGCCACCACGCTGAGGCAACGAACCAGTTTATGCATAACCGTATAGGCTATGCGGACCACCCGTTTGTTGAAGAAAGAACGGCTCATCTATTGCGTAGAGGCAGGCTCTGCTGAATCGGTCGGTTGAAGAAAGTCCGCCGTCAGCGACAACACAGCAGGCTTATCGAGAAAGAAGATAACATCGCGGCCCTTCACCATAGAATAATAGCCCTCCGCAGTTTCGCGACCAACCAGCAGCACACGCCCGAGCTGGTTCGTTCCGGATAGGCCCAGGTGTAGCTCAGCCGACGGCTCAGCCAAGCCGTAAATATCGAGATCGCGCGGATTATACGTGATGTATCCCGTCGTACTGACCTGTTTAAGATTGCGAAGCAACAGGGCCAAGGCATGGTCGTCCAGCATCACATTGCCCTCCGCATCCACCGGAGCAAAGCGCATATCCTCAAGGCGCTCCACAACCTGGCGTTTTTCCGGCTTAACCAGTTCAACGCGGTGAACCTGTTCCGGGTCCAGCGTCCAGATATTGCGATCCTTATAGCTCAACGGATCAATAATACTATCCGGCACCATGGGCAGATTAATCCGATAGACCATCGGCTCATCGTTGCGCCTCAACAGCAATCCTTCACGACTGCCTTTGGCGGGAAAAATTTCAAGTTTTGTGGCCGTGCCCAACTCCGCCGAAGCAAACTCCAGCACCCACTCCGGATCCGATTCCGGAACCTCAACATCAAACTCGGTAATCACCGCATTCACCCACAGGGTAAC
Organism: uncultured Verrucomicrobiota bacterium; assembly: GCA_937141895.1. Classification (GTDB taxonomy): domain Bacteria; phylum Verrucomicrobiota; class Kiritimatiellia; order Kiritimatiellales; family Pontiellaceae; genus Pontiella. The sequence goes on along the minus strand of CAKZQV010000567.1, from coordinate 3,321 downwards.
GAGACTTGAAATGCTCACTGGCTCGGCTTCCCACACCATCGGGCTGGTAATATTCCAGACATTGGAACCGTCATAGTCCAACATCAGCTGATCTTCACCCCGGGAAATATTGATGCTCGAAATGCTGCCGGGCGGCACGGACAATACACCGGCATCGCGAAACTGTTCGGCCGGAATATTCAACAGCTCCTGTACATCCTCCGAAACCGAAAATACCGAGGTATCATCGGCCCGGCGTGCATAAACCTGCCCCGCCTTGTCCGGAACATCGTCCCCCAGAATCAACATGCGAGAAACTCCGTCGCCATGTCCAACCGCAATTTGCATCGTTTCCCCCTGAAGGTCATAGGCAGAAAAATCAGACACATTATCCCGAACAAATTCCACAATGCGCGAGCGATAGAGTTTACCGATAAACAGATCCACTTCCTTTTCATCCGCCGGAGCCGCCACCGGCTGCTCAATACGCCATCCCGCTTTCGGATCTTTCAGCAATTGAATAAAGCCGGCCCCGCCGCGCACCTCAATTCTGCGCACACCGGCGGCATCGCTAGGGAAAAGTACACGGTCGCGCAGCACATCCGCCGTGCCCGGAATAACACTGATCAACTTATCCGAAATCGTGAAAATATTTTCTCCATCGCTCTTCTTCGCATACACCATGTTGCCCAATGGAGCGCGACGCCCCACCAGCCAGCGGTGTCGGCCATGGCTATCGACGGCCTCGATGACCGCGAGAGGATCATTAAACCCATATTCTTCATATTCGATACCGCGAATGGCCAATTCTTTTTCGGTAATCGTGGTACCTTTGCCCATGGAGTTCAGGCCCGACACCATACGCTGAATCAGCGCTTCATCCGCAAGCCCCATACCTTCATCATTGTCCCCGGCCATCCACACGCCATTCTCTTTCACACAACGTACCGTCGCGTTGGAATGGACAAACTCAATCGAAAGCAGGGAATTACCATCGAGATTAAACAGACGCACGCGCTCCGCATCGCGGACCGGCTTCTTTGCGCGCCAGGCCTCCTGGCCCCAGATGAAAATACCCAGCACCACGATGCTCACCAAAAGAATTAGCGTTGAACGACCTTTCATAATTTTCCTATTTTCTTCTCCGGCTCCAAACCAGAAGACCAAAGACCATGGCCACGGCAGGAACGCCCGCCACATTAATCCAGAACAGCCTGCGCAGATCTTTTCTTGAAAGGCTCAATTTAACTTCTTCGATCGGTTTCGACGCAATCGCCATCAGTTCCTCGCGCTCCAGCAACCAGTTTAGCGAACTCATAAAGAGGTCCTCGTTTCCGCCGACCATGCTGCCGTTACTGACAAAATCAGAGTCGCCGAACACGACCATTCGCGATGGGCGAATCTGAACGTCCAACAGAGTTTCAGAGGCCCCGCGCTCAACGGCAACCCCCAACGAGATCGGGTTCTCCTCCGAGTTCATGACATCACCGGTGCCCTCATCATATTTAGCCGAAGGTTCATCCACCTGCGTTTCAGACCAGCCCTTTTCAGAAATAAAAAAAAGAGGGACCGCTGTGGGATGATCCTCCGAGGTCGCCTTCGTATCATCCACCTTGGCCATGACTGAACGCGGAAGAATAAACTGCACAATGGAGTTCATTTCCATACTGATCGGGTGGGTATTGTATCTGCGGATGTGCACATCACTTCCGCGCAGGGTATTTTCCGGATCCACCACAATATCATCGCGCAGAGCCACACCCCAGCGGTTGAGCATGGGTTCAAGGCCGGTTTGTTTCAGCGCATCCAGCATGACCAGCACGCGACCGCTACGATTGAGATATTCTTCAATCATCTCAACCTCCACCAAACTCATCATTTTTTCGGGCCCGGCAATCACCAGTGCCGCGGCATCTTCCGGAATCGCTTTTTCGCCGCTGAGCATCAACTCATCGACGTCCAGATTATCCCGCAGCACCGCTGTGCCGATCCGGGAATATCCAATCATAGGATCAAATTCGGAAATCCGCTTTTCACCATGGCCCACCAGAAAATACACCTTCGGGGTATCGCCCTGCATCAGACCGTAAATCGCGCTAGAGATCGCCTGCTCGCCCTTAAACGCCGAAATCGTCGGTGCCTTCTTCCCCCGCTCCATAATGATCTCGGCGAGATCATTCTGCTTCACCACTTTGGACTGACCATCGATGTCAAAGACCATCACCTGCGCCTCAGTAAGCCCATACGTGTTGGCCAGCTTTTCTGTACGAGCCAGGTCGCGCGCCGGATCCACCCAGTCCACATGGATGTTCCGGGACTGATACTGATACTCCTCGAGTAGATTCTCGATGTCGTGATAGAGCGCGTGCTCCTCCTGAAAAAAGACCGTAATGTGTACATCGCGATCCAGCTCTTTCAGAAGTTTAAGTGTTTTTTCGGAGAGCTCGTAATAGGTCCGGTCGCTCAGGTTCACGCGGATCGGGTTCCGAATCGTCACCCAGCCAATCATCTGGATCAGAACAAATGCCAGCAAGACCGCAAACAGAGAATTTAAATTTGATAATATGCGCTTCATAAGAAAACCGTTTAAACCCGCTTGCTTTCCACCACCCGGATAGCCGCAAACAGGAACCAGGCCGCATGGGTGATATACATGACCACAATTCGGCTATCCAATACGCCACGGGCAAAATCCATCATATGGGCAAAAGAAGAATAGTATTGCCCGATCAGCCTGACACCGGCGCTCTGAGCCGTGTACGCCATATACATGGAAACGAACAGCCCACCCATAAGAATGGCAAAACCGCTGATGGCCGCCACAATCTGGTTCGAGGTCAGTGTCGACATAAACAAGCCAATCGCAACATACAGCGCACCGACCAGCATGACTCCCAGCGCACCGGCCAGCATGGCACCGCCATCGGGAAAACCGGCCACTTCAGCCGGAGCCAAGCGATGCTGGAAAAAAAGATAAACAATTGCCGGCAACCACAACACCATATAGAAAATCCAGGCACCGATAAACTTTGCCAACACCAGCTCCGGCACTTTCACCGACGTGGTCAGCAACGCTTCGAGCGTGCCGAGCTTACGTTCCTCCGCAAAGAGCCGCATCGTGATTAACGGAACAATCACCGGAATGGCAAAGGTCAACAACGGGCCGCTGAACATCAGCTGCGTGGCAATGGTCAAGGATTCCCCATGCGCCAACTGACTCAACAGCCAGATAAAATTACCCCCGGTCAATGCCCAGAAGAAAAACATCACCACATAGGCAATCGGCGAATAAAAGCAGGTGCGGAGCTCTTTTTTGATCAGGCTGATGAATACGGCCATGAT
>CAKZQV010000566.1 GCA_937141895.1 uncultured Verrucomicrobiota bacterium | reverse complement strand
ACGGAGGCCGCAGACGGAAGTAATGTCTATCATGAGACGGTAAAAATTCCGTACCTTGAATCCGCCGCAGGCTCTACCGGCATGATCGGCTTGAGCCGCGATTTGACTCGGCGTATGGAGATGGAGCAGGAGATGCACCGCCTAGCCGTTGCGGTTGAGCAGTCCTCCGAGTCGATTATGATCACCGATACGGGAGGTGTTATTCAATATGTGAATTCCGCTTTTGAGTCATCTTCGGGTTACACACATGAAGAAGCGGTTGGCCAAAAACCGGATTTCCTAAAGAGCGGAAAACAAAGCGCCCAGTTTTTTGATGAGTTATGGGCCACTATTTCTGCCGGAAAAACGTGGTCCGGCGAGTTTGTTAATAAGACGAAAGACGGAGACCTCTACATCGAGGAATCGGTGATCTATCCGATTCGTGGCAAGGGTGATCAGATGATCAACTACGTCGCGATCGGGCGTGACATTACGCATGAAAAAGAGATCGAAAAGCACCTGCGCCAGCAGCAGAAAATGAATGCCATCGGTGAGCTGGCCGGTGGGGTGTCGCATGACTTTAATAATATTCTGACCGCCATTCTCGGCTATGTTGCTCTTTGCATGAATACCGTGGAAGAGGATTCCAAGGTTTATGGATATCTAAAAGAAATCGTCAAAGCCGGCGATCGAGCCACGAAGTTGGTTCGTCAGATTCTGACGTTTAGCCGTCAGGAGGAACAGGAGTTCCACGCTCTGGAATTGCAACCGATTCTGGAAGACTCGCTGAGCATGTGCCAGACGACGATGAAAAAGAATATTCTGGTAGAGCAGGAGATTGATTCATCTTGCGGTCCGATACTGGGGGATACAACCCAGCTTCAGCAGGTGATGATCAACCTTTTTACCAATGCATCGCATGCTTTGACCAAAGAAAAGGGCGGTACGTTACGGGTACAGCTTAATCAGATGGAAATCGGAAGCCGTGATGATGAGGAGTTGGTGGTGGACCTGGAACCCGGTCAGTATGCCTGCATGACGGTTGAGGATACCGGTTGCGGTATGCCGCCGGAAGTGGTGGAGCGTATTTTTGAACCATATTTTACCACAAAGAAAAAAGGCGAGGGTACGGGCTTCGGCCTTTCCATTGTTCACGGAATTGTGCGAAAGCACCGTGGTCTGATTGATGTTGAAAGTGAGGAGGGCGTTGGAACGACCTTCAATGTCTATTTCCCGATTTTACAGGAAAATGTGGAATCTCAGCAGGAGGATGCGCGCATGGCTTCGGTCGAAAGCGATGGGTGCGTACTGTTTGTCGATGATGATGAAGCGATTCTTTCGATGGGGCGGGAAATGCTTGAATCATTTGGGTACAGCGTGGTGACTGCCACCAATGGCCGGCGGGCACTGGAAACATTTAAACTCAACCCGCAAGGCTTTGATGTGCTCGTTACCGACTACAGTATGCCGGAAATAAACGGGCATGAACTGATCCAGCAGGCCCTGCAGATTCGCAAAGATATTCCGACCATTCTCTGCAGTGGATACATGGAAAAAATCGAAGGCGAGGATCTGTGTGAACTGGGTCATGCAGCCTATATGGCCAAGCCGATTGACTGGCAGGAACTGAGTCGGACCATCTGCAGTTTCCGGGGTTAATCAGACTGCTTTTTCTGAAAATCGTTCCTGAAGATGAGTATGGCACTGAATGTGCTTTTGATATGCTGAATTTTTTGGGGATATATATGAGACAAATTGATCAGTATCTTGAGGACATGCTCGAAAAGGGCGCCAGCGACATCCATCTATCAACCAACCATCAACCCTGTTTTCGTGTGGATGGCGAAATGCATTTTCAGCGAGGAACAGAAAAGTTTACGGAGGAAGAGCTGCGCGAGCTTCTGTACGAATTTACACCGAAGCGCAACATTGAGGAACTCGAAGAGGAGTGGGATACTGACTTCGCTTATGAATTGCCCGGCACGGCC
>CAKZQV010000565.1 GCA_937141895.1 uncultured Verrucomicrobiota bacterium | reverse complement strand
TCTCCGTCAGCTGCTCCTCATGCTCTTCCACATATTGGAAAAGGTAACGGTCCGACGCCGTCACCGCATTCGAGCAGATAAATCCGCCCCGGCTCAACGCCTCAAAAACGTCCGCGGTCTTGCTCATTTCTGACGCTCCAAAAATTTATGCAGCTTTCTGCAGGTTGCATCGTAGGATCGCTCTTCGGCTTCTGTACGGAGGTGCCGACAAAGCATGCCGCCCTCTTCTTCCACCGACTCCCGCAAAACAGCTGCCGGATCACGATCATGTTCTTAACTCCAATTTACAGATCAAATAGCTCCGGCTGAACCTTCCGCTCTTCCTCCCGTTTTTTTTCCTGGGCTTCCTGCCGCTTTCGTCGCTGTTCTGCCTCTGCCTTCTGTTTTTTTTTCAACTTTTCCTGAGCACGCAAATGCAGTACTTCTTCGAACTCGCGTGATTCCTCTTCATCCATCGATGAGATTTCTATGGGCCTCTCTATGCTGATCATCCCATTCGAAAGCTCGACAAAGTGCGGCATGCTGTTCAGGACATCGGGCATACTGAAAAGCGGATGGCCATGATGAAACCCCAGGGCCCGCTCAATTTTCGTCGCTTTTTGGGTAACCGTGGATCGGTTGCAATCTTCAAAAAAAGTAAAAAAATCATCGCGAGAAAGACTCAACCCCGATGGACTTCCTCCATCCAATAGAAAATTCATCCGACAGAAAGCGTATGCAATTCCTGCGGCCCACAAGTCCGGATCTCCGCGCGTTAAATTCAATGCACCGCACTCTATTGCAGCCTCAAAGATCTCGGCCAATGGTTCCTCGGCCTCCATATTAAGAAACTCATCGCAAAAACCTCTTAAACTAATCTCAACCAAAGCTAATTTTGCTTCCTTTTTATTCATATTCACCCACTTTCTTTCCGAAAATTACAGCCACTTCAAGTCCGTCTATTGCCCGCGTTTCATCCGGGAACTCCAACCGGTAGCCGATCTCCGAATAAGTCTCGGTCAGCGGCAGTTGTAAAGAAATCCTTTACAACTGACTTCTCGCGCAACTCTTTCTCTTCCAATATATTTATACTATGTGAGTTGATATTTTGCTTGGAAATGGAAAACGTTCCACAACCTGAGCCTGACTCAGCCAGACATTGCCGTCACGGGCATACAGCGCAATATTCGCCTTCCCGTAGGTCGTCTTATACATGATTAAATTAGATTCATTCATATCTCGATTTCCATTCGCAAAACAGGCTTTCAATGCAACATATTAAAAGGCATATTTAAGCCATGAAAACGCTGGCAGAACATAATCCTTACCTTAGCAACACCGAACTGCGACATCGTATGGTTTCGGAGAGTGTGCGAGAATCCTCGATTTTCGAAGGAGCAAAATGTTTTCACTCTTCCAGCTCTCCCAAGCGATCTTCGACGCAGCCTCTAAAAAAATCTGCCAAAAGCTGATAATCTTGGGCGTATCCTCGAATTACTGCATTCAGATAATCAGATTTCCGCTTAACCGATCCCTTGCCTGAAAAATTATAGCGCGGCATAGGATAACCCGCCTGCAAAAACATGAGGTCAGCCAGCCAGCGGGCTAGGCGCCCATTTCCCTCACGAAAGGGATGCACCAGCAACAATTCTGCATGAATCGCCGCTACCTGCTCAGATACAAGCTTTAACCCAAGGGCCCGACATGGTGTCAATTTCACAAAAAACTCATCCTCCAGCCACGCCATATTCTGAGGAACTCTGAACGCAGGCGGCCAGCGAAAGTTTCCTTTTTGCATTTCAACCGTTCGATAACGACCGGCCCAAGCATAAATCCCTCCCAGCCAATCTCGATGCATTTGGCAAATCAACTTCGCAGTGAATACGGTTTCATCAGTAATGATCTCAAAATAGAGTTCTTCTGCCGCAATCAAAGCATCAGCTTCCGCCTGATCCATCTCAGTCTTTTTCTTAATCCCCTTTAAATTTACTAGAACGCGTTTTTGAGATCCAGGTTGCCATTCTCCCTCTATGCCAGTGCTATGATATCGCATCATGATGCAAGCCTCCCCGCTTTCCGAAAATTACAGCCACTTCAAGACCGTCGACTTCCCGCGTTTCATCCGGGAACTCCAACTCGGCGGCAAAGCGCGAGGCGAGCTGGCAAAAGATGCTGATGCGCTGCGGTTCCTGAATCGGTTCAGAAAAGTTATGCTCCATCACAAAGGAAAACAGGTCACCGTTTCGCTTAAGGAACATATTTTTCAGCGCAATCAGGGCGGTGCCAACCAGTTTGGCCAGGCAGCCGAG
>CAKZQV010000564.1 GCA_937141895.1 uncultured Verrucomicrobiota bacterium | reverse complement strand
CGTAACGTCGTGGCGCATCAGTTCGAAGTAGGGATTACCCATCAGGTGAGCAATATTGGCTTTACGTCCCGTAAAAAAGTTATCCATGCAGATAACGTCGCACCCTTCGTTCAACAGTCGTTCACAGAGGTAGGAACCGAGAAAGCCTGCACCGCCGGTTACGAGTACGCGTTTTTTAATAATATCCTGCATAACAAAATTCCCTTTCGTGTTTGGAATAGCACAATCTTCCCATTTGCTGTGGTTGAAATTAATTTCAATTAATCCCGGATTAAGCAATAGTCATCTTATTCTAATTTCAGGAGAACTATGTCCGAACCGTTAATTAAATCCGTCGTCAGCGCATCAGAATGGACGGCCCGTCTTCCGCACCGCGATAAAAAGCTCTATGCCATGTATTCTTCCGTCACGGACTGCATTGTTACCGATCAGTCGGTCATGCTGGTCCCAGTCGATGACCATATGGTGCACCGCGGGGATGGGGTTTTTGAATCGCTCAAGTGTATCGATGGTCGTATCTATAATTTAGAAGATCATATGGAGCGACTGGAACGTTCCTGTTCCATGTTAGGCATTGAGCTTCCGCTATCGCTGGATGAGATGGGGGATATTATTATTCAAACCGTCCGCGCCGGGGGAGAGCGGAATGCGCTGGTGCGTCTCCTGCTTTCTCGTGGACAGGGTACGATGGGGGTTGATCCCTACGCCTGCTTCGGCCCTGAACTTTATATTGTGGTGTACGAAATGCACGGCGCTAAAATTGATCAGCTTCCCGAGGGCGTCAGCGTTGGGCTCAGTAAGATTCCGATTAAACCCGGTATCTTTGCCCAAGTTAAAACCTGCAACTATTTGCCCAACGTGCTGATGAAAAAAGAGGCGGTTGATCTAGGGGTCGATTTTACCGTCTCACTCGACGAAAACCGATTCCTTGCCGAAGGCGCCACCGAAAATATTGGTATTGTCACGCGCGGCAAAGAACTCTTCATGCCGCCGCCCGACCGGGTGCTGGCCGGTACGACTGCCAAGCGCGCCATGGAATTTGCCAACCAGTTGAAGGCGGAGCGTGTGCTGACGAATGCCGAATTCCGACCGATCAATCTCGGTGCCGTTCGTTCTGCGGCTGAAGTACATATCTATGGGACCACGCCGAATGTCACACCGGTTACCACATTTGACGGAAACCCGGTGGGTGACGGCAAACCCGGACCGATTGCCGCGCGCCTTTTTGAAATGCTCAAGGGTGAAATGATTCCTGACAGCGCGCGCTTAACGAAGGTGTTTTAGCCATGGCGGTAGAAATCGAACGAAAATTTCTGGTGGTTTCCAATGATTGGAAAAACGCGGTTGGGGATTCCAAGGTCTGTAAGCAGGGCTACTTAGTTACGGATGCCCAAAAGACCGTACGTGTGCGCGTGATGGGCGATCAGGGATTTCTAACAGTGAAAGGGGCCACGGCCGGTTTCACACGTATGGAGTTTGAATACGAGATCGATCTGGCCGATGCCAACTACATGCTCATGCTCTGCGAACAGCTGGTGGAAAAAACGCGCCACTATATTCAGCACGCCGGACTCACCTGGGAACTGGATGTATTTGAGGGTCTAAACGCCGGACTCGTCATGGCCGAGGTAGAGCTCGAATCCGAAAGCCAGCTTTTCGAAAAACCCCTCTGGGCCGGCGAAGAAGTCTCTGACGACGAACGCTATTTTAACGGCTATCTCTCCAAGCATCCGTTCAGCCGTTGGTAGAGACTGAGCGGATTGTGCGCTGAAAAAAAGTCACTTCCGAAATTGAAGGATTATTTTGGCGGCTTTTTCGGCTCCACCGCGCGGGATTTCTTGTTTTGGGCGCGGGGCATTTTTGGCATCAGTGAGGGCGCGCTCGAGGTCGCCGGCATAGAGCTCGGCGTTGGGGATGAAGGCGTTGCGGCAATACTGTTCGATGGCGTCGACGAGGACTGGATATTCGAGGAAATTTTTGCGGTCAGAATAGATGATGGGTTTGTTGTTGGCGATGCATTCGGAAACAATACCGAATCCGGGTTTCGTAATGACGTAATCGACCGAGGCCATAATATCGGTAAACGAGGCAAGATTTCTTGATAGACTGTGAATCCCTTGCACCTGCCAATTCAAAGGTTCAACGGTGAAAATTTCATACATTATAATGTGTGAAATTTTTTCAATGGCTCGGGTATCTAAATCGAGAGTGGTGAAGGAGAGAAGAACCCAGGGTTTATCCGGATCGGCTCCGGTGGCTTCGGCGATGCGCTTGCGCCGTTCGGTGCCGGGTTTGGCTAGCAGGGGAAGATCGATCATGGTTGGAAAAACATCCATGGATTCACTGAATGGCTGTCGAAGCAAGAGGTCGGTTTTGCGGTAAACCTCGGTAAATTTATCGACAAAAAACTGCCAGCGCGAATCGTGTTCCACAAATTCGGAATAGATCCAGTTCCAGCCAAAGTTACTGCATCCGATGTTTGGAATTTCCAGCTCCTGTGCCGCGGCGAGCGGTATGGCGGGAATATCGGCAACAACCACGCCGATGTTTTCAGCGGCCATGAACTGTTTTTCCTGATCGATGAGCTCGCGTTCCCGTTCATAGAGTTTGGTGATGGTTTCCAGAGAGGCCTCGAGGTCAACATGGATCGAATCCTTCTGAATCAGGCCAAGGTCAAAAGCACCGGGCCGAACTTCGATATTGGGCAACAGACGGCCAGCCATAAAGTCGGCGGGCAGGTCCGTTTTTACGATGATGGGAACATTGGGATTCGCCGTGCGGATCGCATTCAGGATATCGCATGATCGAGCGCCATGTCCGTAGCCGTGAGCCGTAATGTAGTAAACGATCTTTTTCATTTTGAGGTCAGAACGATGCCGAGGGTTAGGAAGAGCGTCATAAGCAAGGTGACGCCGACTTTAAGGAAGATGACGGCCAGACGAGCGAGTACAGCACCGGTTGCTACGTGAGCAGCCTGATTTGCTTTTAGGATACGGTTATGTTCAACAAGAAAGGCGAGGCCGAAACTGCCGACCAACATGCCGATGAGGTTTCCAAGGATTGGAATCGGAATAAAACTGCCAAGAATCATGCCCAGAAATCCGCCGCCCACCGCGGCCCAGCCGGTCGCTTTGGAACCGCCGCGTTTTTGAACACCCCAGGCACCGGCAAACGCTTCAATCACTTCAACACCAATGCAGAGGAGCAGTAAGACCACCAGACTTCCAATGCCTGGAAATTCGGGCCAGCGATACCATGTGAGCATGCCGGCTGTGCCCAGCACAACCCAGGTTCCGGAAAGAGACAGGCAGGAAAGGATGAACGCGATGAAGCAGAGCAGCGTTGCTAGGGAATATATTCCTGCGGACGATAAAGCTGACCAATCGAAGTCCATGTTAATTTCGTGTTGGGTTGTTCGGCAACTTGTTGAGAATGTTAAGGGCGATTCGGCTCAGCTGCATGCTGGATGTGGGTTTTGGGACGGTTGCGCACAGTCCGGCAGCTTTCATTTGGGTAATCTGATGATCATCTGCATAGCCGGAGCATAGGATGACTCTTACCTGATCATCGATGGCTTTAAGCTCGAAAAAACAGTCCATTCCATTCATTTCGGGCATGACCATATCGAGAATCACGAGGTCAAACTGTCCTTCATTTTTCTGAAAGCATTCGAGGCCGATTCTTCCATTTTCAGCCGTGGTTACATCATAGCCCATATGCCGCAATGTCTCGGCCGAGGTTTCGCGTATGATCTCTTCATCGTCTATAAACAGAATGGAGCCTGTGCCTGAGAGCCTGTCATTCGATGTTTTCTGATCATCCTCTTCAAGAACCGAGCAGAGCGGTAGCTGTATGATGAACACCGTGCCGACATCGAGCGTACTTTCAAGCCGAATTTCACCCTTGTGTTGCTGAACGGTGCCCAGCACGGTGGAAAGGCCAAGACCGGTTCCGGTGCCGGGAACTTTGGTGGTGTAGAAGGGCTCGAATATTTTTTCAAACTCATCTTCTTCAATGCCGTGCCCTTCGTCTTCAACCTGAATGGAGATGAATTTTCCAGGTTCAATGGAGTAGGAGCTCGCCTTGCAGTATGCGGTGTCGAGTTCGGTAATCGTAGTTTTGATATTGATGCATCCACCTCCATGCATGGAGTGGGAAGCGTTGATGCTGAGGTTCATTATGGCGTTCTGGATTTGTGAAGGATCCCCGATGATGGTGCTTTCTTCTGCCAGAAATTCGGTATGAAGTGTGATGCGGCGGTCGAGTGTGCTTGAGAGCAGGGCCACGGCATTTTCAATGCATTCATGCACATTGGTTTGGATTGTGCCGATAGACTGTTTGCGGGCAAATGTCAGGAGCTGGTTCGTAAGATCGGCCGCTCGGCGGGATGAGGTGCGGATCATACGATGATATTCCAATGCCTCGGCATCGCCTTCGATCCGCATTTTCAGAAGATCGGAGGCGCCCATGATGCCCATGAGCATGTTGTTGAAATCATGGGCAATGCCTCCTGCCAGCTGTCCGACGGCCTCCATTTTCTGGCTTTGGCGCAGTTGTTCTTCGAGGGATGCTCTGCGATGCTGTTCCTGCTGGCGGTTATATTCAATGACGAGATGTTCAGCATACATTTGAAGAACGGGTGCGATGAGATCTGACTCGAAGGCTGGTTCTTTCCAGAAGGCGGTGAGGTATCCGATGTGGTTGCCCGATTTGTCGGTGACCCGCATGCCGGCATATCCCTCAACCTGCAGTTTGCGCAATAGTTTGGCATTCGGGTATGTTTCGCGGATTCCTGACGTCCAGAAGGAAAGCTCTTCCTTGGGAATATCTGCGCAAGGCGTTCCTTTCAGGGGGAATTCCATATTTTCTGCGATATCACCATCCACGAAAAACGCCTCCGTCTTTACTCGCTCGCCATCGATCAGGCGTCCAAAGAAAGCCGCATCGGCCTGTAGGGTAACGACCAGTTGCCGGATCATTTCTTCATACACATCCTGTCCGGATTCCGCAGCGAATGTTTTCAGGATATTCTGAATGGCGGTTTCCCTGATTTTACGGCGGGTAATATCGTGGGCCACCCCCTCGGCCTTAACTCCATGATACGTGTGGACGGTGGTCTCGGAAAGATGGAGCCAGCGTCTGCTTCCGTTCTTGTGGTAAATCTGGATTTCAAACGGTGTCCGTTTTTCTTCGCCTGATTTCGCAGAACGAACCTTAAAGGCTTCCCGGTTGGCTTCATAGGCTGTCAGATATTCGGGTAGCCGGGTGAGTTCTTCTGGCGAATATCCCAATATTTCGCCGGCCGATGAGGAGACATATTCCATGATGCCTTGCCCTGAGTATCGATAGAGGAATGAGCCAGTCAGGTTGTCTGCCAGCCTTTGTTGTGCAGCATGATTTTGGCGTAATTGATTGAGCAAAGTCTGCAACTGGGAAAAAACGGAGCCAATGGCCAGGACGGCCATGGGGATGATCAGCACAAAATCGATGATCACCGCACTCCAGGCACTGGGAGACGTGGCAAATTCTGCAATATTAAAACTAAAGGTGATCTTGCCAGTGCACACCGCTGTACCCACCGCAACCATCAACAGGACATTGATCAGGCAGGCCATTAAGCCAATTCGCGTTCCAAAGCCTATGGCGGCAAGAATAGAGAATATGACGAGCACCAGATGGCCGCCCCCCACAAGTCCAAAGGTTGGAATTCCCCCGGCACCCAGAATAAATGCAATGCCCAGGAATAAAGAAACCCTCAGACTGTAGGGCAACCGGTTTCTGAAGAGGGCCGCAAGGAGCGTGATCAGGGAGAGGGTTGCGTGCAGGATATAGATGGGGTCCCAGCCAAATTGAAGCGCGCGGGTGATGGAGATGATCAGCATGAACGGAGCAACGCAGGCAAATGCGATGAGCACCCCGTTGATCATTCGGCTGCGAATACGAAGAATATATTCGTATGTTGAATCTTCCGGATTCAGTTCCGCCTGCTGTCTCATGTCTTAACCCCAAACCCCATTGCAACCCCCTCTAACCTACCCCCCCCCCTGTTTAGCCATGTAGCTTTATGGAAAAATAAAGAGCTCAACCTAGGCCAGCGAATCCGCCCACTGGGCGAGGGTGCGGGCCCCGAAAAGCGTGGCGCCGGGATCCTGATAGGGTTTCGGTGTTTGCGTCCAAGCGGTTCCGGCAATATCAAAGTGCGCCCAGGGAATATCATCTGGAACAAATTCCTGCAGAAAAGCGGCGGCTGTTGCAGTGCCGGCGGTAGCGGATTTGCTGAGGTTGGAAAGGTCGGCAAAGTCGGACTTCATGTCGTCGGTGTAGTCTTTGTAGAGCGGGAGCTGCCAGTGGCGTTCGCCGGCGACTTCGCCATGCTTGATCAGGGTATTGACCAATTTCTGGTCGTTGCCCAGAATGGCGGATGCGGCGGAGCCAAGCGCAACGATGCAGGCGCCGGTCAGCGTGGCAAGATCAACGATGGCCTGCGGTTTAAAATCCGCAGCGAGGCCCAGAGCATCCATGAGAACGAGGCGCCCTTCGGCATCGGTGTTGAGCACTTCGACCGTTTTGCCTTTATAGGCCGTGATGATGTCACCCGGGCGGATGGCCTTTGAGCCGGGCATATTTTCGGCGGCGCCGAGAATGCCAATGACGGGAACTTTTACGTTCATGCGCGCGATCATCTGCATGGCGGTGAGTACCGCCATGCCGCCGCACTTATCGTATTTCATCCAGCCCATGCCTTTGCCGGGCTTGAGCGAAATTCCGCCAGAGTCAAACGTGACGGTTTTTCCAACAAGGACAATCGGTTTGGCTTTAGGATCGGTGCCCTTGTGCTTGAGAATAATCATGCGGGCGTCCTGCGCGCTGCCCTGAGCTACGGATAAAATACCGCCGCAGCCTTTTTTCTCCAGTGCGGCTTTGTCCATGATCTGACAGCCGAGGCCATTGGCTTTAGCCATCTTTTTGGCCCAGTCGGCAATCTTTACGGGTGGGGCTTCATTGCCCGGGAGGTTGGCCAGATCGGCGGTGGTGAGCAGCGCGGCTTCCTGCGCCTGCGCGGCTTTGATGCCTGCGCGGTCTT
>CAKZQV010000563.1 GCA_937141895.1 uncultured Verrucomicrobiota bacterium | reverse complement strand
CGGCGGATGCGTCCGATGGAACCGTGAGCGCTTCAAGAAACACAAACTTGTCACAGGCCGCCTGCAATGAACCCGGAGTTTTCTTTTCTCCAAAACCGTAGGCTACCAGGCCTGACTCGCGAATACGGGTGGCGAGTTTGGTAAAGTCCGAATCGCTTGTCACCAGACAGAAGCCGTCAAATTTTTCAGTATAGAGAAGATCCATGGCGTCAATTATCATCGACGAATCCGTGGAGTTTTTCCCCGAGGTATAACTGAATTGCTGCATCGGGCTGATGGCGTACTCGTGCAGCATGGGCTTCCAGGATGAAAGTTGCGGGGTTGTCCAGTCGCCGTAGGCACGCTTCACACTCGCGGCGCCATAATTGGCGACTTCCTGTATCAAGGCCTCGCACAGCGCTGGACTTATATTGTCCGCGTCGATAAGAACGGCCAGCTTTTTCCTCTCTTCCATTACATCACCACATTCACGTAAATGCGTTTCAGCCAGATCGGTGATCCGCTGCTGGGGGTCCACTTACGCAAACGGTCAGCAAAGACCGTAAACGGCTCGCCAGTGAAACATCTGTGTTCGTGTCCCGGGATGGAACGCGACTGCCCTGCCGATATTTGTCAGTCCGTCTGTTCGAACCAGAACTCAATTTCATCCGAATCATGTTCAAAATCTGCTGCATGCTCAACGCCGGCGGGCACATGGTACCAATCCCCCACACCATAGCGCTCCACACATCCGCGGATAGTCAGTATGAGCTCACCACGGATAATCACGCCGTAATTATCTGTGTCATGGGTATGAGCGGGAATGCTGGTTCCCGACGGGTAGGACGCGAACAACACATCGGCGCCGTCAGCAGCTAATTTGTGAGCATCGAACCGCCCGTCAAATCCCGGCAGGGCGCGAATTCTATCGGGATATTTTCCTGGCATGATGACCTCCGTTTTTTCCGACATCCGGCCCGGCCAACGCCGTGGCCGCCACCTTCATTGCCGCCGCCGACGGCAGCCCCGTCTTTTCGGACACCTTGAGTTTGCCTGCGGCAACCAGCTGGAGCATCCGCCGCAGCTCCGGGAAAACCGTCGCTTCGGTTTCGAACAGCTCCAGGTCTTCCAGGACGGGATCGGCCACCTTCACCTCCAGCGCCTCCGGCTCCGGCAGGTGCTCCCGCAAGGAATCGGCGACATCTTCAAGCAGCAGGTATTCGCCGTAGTCGTATTGGACAAACAGCTGGATGTACTGGGTGGATCGGTCGGCGCGGTTCTCGAGCCCGTATCCGAACCGGAAGTCCAGCCCGTGCCGCGCCTTGAGGCGTTCCGGAGAAACATCCTCCCGGCCGCCGTGCGCGGAATCCGCCAGCATCAACCGTTCGGTCTTGCCCATTCGTTCCAGGATCGCCTGCGGCTCGTCCAGCCAGATGCGGTTCAGCTCCGCCACCATCTCCGCCTTGCGGGGCGGGCACTTCCGTTCCATCCCCCTGAACGCCTTTTGCAAATCAGGCACCGTAAAACCATTCAACCGTTCAACAAATTTCATTTTTCTTCACCAAAAAAACCGCCGGAGAGAGTATTTCTATTCCATTCCACGATTGTAGATTCAAAAGGTGTTTATCGCCGGAAACGATGAAAGCCGCTTTTGCCGCCAAGGCCGCTTCGAGAATTCGGTCGTCATCCGGGTCTTGCTTAACCACATCCACCCTCTGAACCGGAGACACATGCTGGGAGATTTCAGAAAACACGTCTACATGTGACTGTCAAATCAGAATAGCGCCAATTAAAGGGGTTTCTTTCCGCGATAGGTGAACAGGTCTTTCCATTCATAGGACTCCGGCGCGCTGTACGTGTTCAGCGCGTCGAGCACCTTTTGC
>CAKZQV010000562.1 GCA_937141895.1 uncultured Verrucomicrobiota bacterium | reverse complement strand
CTCAGATCGAAGGCCGGGTTACTACTATAAAAACTTCTTCGCCATCGGGTGTCGTATTCCAGCCGCCCTTCGATATTACGCTCCCCCTCTATAAGACTTACAACTTGGTTTTATGGGTGAAGAACATTTTGTAGACACTGGTGATATCGCCGCGCCTGCGATGCGTGTTTCCATGGAACTGAACACGAATATATTTGCTCGTGACCAGCGGTAGATCGTGCATATCGGCAAAGCGGGTTTCACCGCCGGTTCCGCGATAAATCTCGGTCCATGTTTTCTGATCATCGCTGACCAATACCTCGAAGGGATACGTCCACTCTGCACCGTTATACCAGAGGAAGCCGATCTGATTGAACTCTTCGCGACACTGGAACGTCAATACGGGATCTTTTTCATTTGTGAACCAGCGGGATTTAGGATCGTCGTCCAGAACATGCTTCGCAGGATGTCCTCTCTGGAAAGGAGGCTCGCCGACCAGCTGAACGATATCCAGCGATTCGATGGCAGAAAACGCCCAGTTGCCGTCATCTTTCAGCGTAATGAAATCACTCAATTCAGTGTCGTCGTCACTGTAGGAGTCCGCAATGATGATTTCGAAGAGGCCGGGTTCAACCACCCACTCATTATCTAGGTTCATCAATTTCAGATCACGACCCGCATTCAGCGTCATAGTGACCCGCTTTTCCTCTCCGGCTTTCAGGTGAACGCGTTCAAACCCTCTCAACTGCTTTTTAAAGGGTGAAACTGAAGCAACCGCATCTTTCACATAGAGCTGGGGAACCACGTCACCCGCACGTTTTCCACTGTTCTTGACGTTGAATGAGACGGAGATATTAGCGGCCTCGCCTTTTCCTTTCATCAAAATCTCCAAATCATCGTACTCAAAGGTCGTATAGCTCAGACCATATCCGAACGGGAACAGGGGGCCATCGGTGTAGGCCTGCCCCCCATCTCGCCATGAGTCCTGACGGTAAGGTATGGCCAACGGGAGCTGGCCAACGGTTCTCGGCGTTGTGTAAGGCAAACGGCCTCCGGGGTTGTATTTTCCGGTCAGACAATCTGCCAGAGCTGGCCCAGCAGCCTCACCAGCGAAGAAAGTAGACAAAATCGCCGAAACACCGTCCTGAGCATCGTTCAGAACAATCGGGCGACCATTCAGCAAAACCAAAATAACGGGTTTGCCGGTTTGCACCAGCTTCTGAAGGAAATATTCCTGCAGGCGCGGAAGGGTTAATGCCGAACGACTGCGGGCTTCCCCGACGGTCTTACGGGAATCCCCCATGCAGGCAATAATCAGATCATTCTGCTGCGCCTTTGTGACCGCCTTCTTCATTTCTTCGATCTCTTTAGCGGAAGGCTGATAATTCCGCAGTAGATCCGATTCAGGGAACTGCCCTCCAAAATAATTGCAGCCGCGAATGTACTCCACCTTTGAATCGTCTCCAAATGCGTTCTTAATACCCTGAAGCGGCGTCACAATTTTTGCCTGGTGAGGGCCGTAGTGTTCCTTCATCAGGCCGGCATCGTCCGCAGAAGGACCACAGACCAGAATCCGTTTATATTTTTTCGGTTGCAGGGGCAGAATCGAGTCCCGGTTGCGCATCAAAACCACGGATTCCCGGGCCGCCTGCAAGGCCAGACTGCGCGCTTCTTTCGTGCGGACATGCTTAGGCGCGTCATCCAATCCGATGTAGGGATTATCAAAAAGTCCCATCCAGAACTTTACATAGAGTACATCCCGAACCATTCCATTAATCGTTTCCTCGCTGATCAATCCCTCTTTAATCGCCTCTCTCAAGGGATCGAGATAGCGCTCAGGCGTCTGAAAATTTGTGCGGACATTCAGGCCGGCATTAACCGAGCGAACGATCGATTCTTTAGCCGACTCCGTTTGAGCATGCCGTGTGTGCTGAAACCAGACGGCCCCGCTATCGCTGACGACATAGCCTTTGAACCCATACGTATCGCGCAGCAGGTCGGTCAGAAAATATTTACTGCCGGAGACCGCATCCCCGTCATAAATTGCAAAGGTACTCATCACACCCAGCGCATTACCCTCCTCAAACGCTTTGCGGAAGGGCTCCATATGAACCTCATGCATCGTGCGGAACGGAATCTGGCAATCACCGCGAACCGTGTCTTTTCCTCCATACGGAGCGGAATAAACCGCATAATGTTTTGGAGAGGCGACAATTCTCTGATCCTGCAGGCCCTTGATATGCTCCAACCCGAGTTCGCCGACCAGATACGGACTTTCGCCGTACACCTCGCGGCACCGGCCCCAACGCGGATCCTGCAGGACATCCAGGATCGGTGAATACACGTTGCTATAGCCCACAGCCTTGGCCTCTAAAGCGGTCACTTTACCGATTTCGTATTCCAGTTTTCGATTAAATGTCGCACCGCGCCCAAGCTGATTCGGAAAACTCGAAGCGTTGTTATGGCACAGCCCCCGAATGCCCTCTACCGTGAAATCCACGGGGATGCCCAACCGCGTCTCTTCCACAAACCAACGCTGGTGTGTGCGGATAAATTCAACATGATCATCCGGCTTGGTGTGTTTGCCGCCGTGCGGAAAGTTGCCCTGCTCGTCAATGTTGGCGACACCGTGTTTCCACGAAGACTCCTTCCACGCCTCGGTGGGGTATTCATCTTTCAGCACACGTCCCCAACCGTACAACGTAACCATCTGCCCCGTCTTCTCATCCATCGTCATCTGCGAGAGCAGATCGTCAATACGGGCATCGACATCCGCCTTGGAATCCTCATAGACATCCTTACGGCCGTTCTTGTTGAAATCAATCCAGTCCTTATGATAGAGATCCGCGGCCAAACAGGCGGATCCCGTCAGGAAAAATAGTGTTATGTTTGAGCTCAACTTCGTGGTCATACTCGCTCCTTTACTACTTGTAATCATTTCTTTCCTATTTGATTTCGAGGGTCCACTGGCCGGGTTTTAAGTCAACGATTTTGTGTTCGACGGCCTTTCCGTTGAGCAGAATCTGCTGCTTGTCAAATTGCGACAGCTCGATCATCGCCGATGAATCAGCCGGAATACTGACCTGCCAAATCACTGACGCTCCCTTACGTTTCCAATGGCTGGAAATCAGACCATGCGGCGAGCGATGCTCGGCTTTCGCCCATTCGAGGCTGGGAAGAAAGCAGGGCTTCAGAATGATGCGTTCAAAGCCGGGGTGCTCCGGATCGGGCCGAATGCCACCAATGCTTTCATGGAACAGGACGGCAAATCCGCTGTGCATCGGATGGCTGAAGGAGTTCGGCGGATAGCGCTCCTCCTTTGACCATTCTAAAGGTACTTCCGGCCAGGTGGTCAGATCATGCGTCTCGGTTATGTACGCCAGACTAGGATAGCTTCGTTGCTGTAGCAGCAAATCGGTAATGTCTGCATGCCCCGTATCATTCAGGGCCGTGTACAGCCCGCGGTGCCCAAGAATACCCGTTGTATAGTGCCCGTTGTTCACCTTCGTGATTCGCTCAACCAGTGCCTTGGATACGGCATCACGCTGTTCATCGGGAACCAGACCTACGTGCAGCGCCATGACGGTGGCCGTTTGCGAACCATAATCGCCGGAATCCACATTGAAAAATTTCTCATTGAAAGCCGCTTTGATCGCTTTCGCCAGCTGTTCATACTTCTTTTCCTCATCGGTTTTACCCAACAGCTTGGCCATGGTTCTCAAGGCCTCGGCGCTTTGGTAGTAGAGCGCGCTGGCCGACAACTCGGGCGCGGTATCCATCTTTTCGTTCGAGCCCGGCGGACACCAATCGCCCCAGGCAAAATCCTTTTTGATGAGATGGTCGCTGACTTCATATTCAAAGAGATAATCCATGTAACCGGTCGTCATCGGCCACGCGTTTTCCGCCGTCTGCTGATCGCCGGCGTAGAGCCAGTTGAACCATGGCACCAAAATCACCGCCATCCCCCAATCAGGGCGGGCCTGTCCACAAAGCCGTCTGCCTACTCCAATATTAGCCGGGGCGCGCGGATCCCTCGCCGGGATGTCGTCCTCGGGATAGTATTGGGGCACCAGACGGGAAGCACCGAGCAGCACCTTGAAATCTTCCGTATTCTTGCTCCAAAAACTGCGCGCATCATAATTCATGCTGATGGTTTCCGCGACAGCATGCATGTCCCCTAGCCAGGCGCACTTTTCGCGGTGCGGACAATCGGTCAAGATCCCCTGCAGGTTGCACTCGATGGTCCAGAGGGAGATGTCATAAAACTTGTTCAGCAAGGGATCTGAACATTCGAAGTTTCCGATTCGCTCCAGATCGGTGCGGATCAGCCAGCCTGTAAAATCTTCCAGATTGGGTTTAGCAGAGAGTCCATTGATCTGCACATAGCGAAAGCCATGATAGGTAAAGCGCGGCTCCCATTCCTCCACATCACCACCCTTGCAGATATAGATTTCCGTCTGGTCATTGCCGATCACACTAACGCCGCTAGATTGGGTGTCGATTGACTTTTTATCGGGCATGAGGTGTTCCGCAAACCGCATTTTAATCTGGGTTCCACGTTTTTCCTGCACCCGAATCTGCAGCCAACCCGTCATATTTTTTCCCATATCCAGAATCCATCCGCCATCGTCGGATGGCGTGATGGCTATCGGCTCGATCGGTTTAATTTTTTTCATGGGCGGCTGGGACTGCTCCAGCAGCTGCTTGGTCGGCGATTTGGCAACAGCGACCGGCGCCCAGTCGGAATCGTCAAACCCGGCCTTGTTCCATCCCAGAAGCTCCAAGCGAGCATCATAGGTTTCACCCGCATAGACGTTGTCAAAAAGAACCGGTCCGGTCGTTGCTTTCCATTTCGGTCCGGTAGCAATCTGTTGCTTGCTGCCATCGGCATACTCTATCTCCAGTAAGGCGATCGCGATGGGATTTCCCCATTTTAATCTCCGTGAAAAAGCAAAGTTCTGTCCGTAAAACCCATTGCCCAGCATTAGCCCCGCCGCATTACCACCGGATTGAAGGTGTTCCGTGATATCAAACGTCACATAGAAGGCCCGCCGGTTATAAGAGGTCTGCACGGGATCGAGCACATGGTCGCCCACCTTCGATCCATTCAGATAAAGTTCAAAATAGCCCAGTCCGCAGACATGCGCCGTCGCACTTTTCACCGCCTTCGTCACGCTGAACTCATGCCGCATCAGTGGTGCGGGAAACGTTTTAACCTGTTCTACGGGATGATTCCGCCTGGTGAAGGTCCGCTCCGACAAGGAAGGCTCCGGCCTGGGATCACCCTTCAGTTTGATCCATTGAGCATTCCCCCAATCCAGTGACTCCTGCTGTGCAGTCAATGCCCCCGGAAACAGTCCGGCGGCCAGCGTCAGAACAATCCACTTTTTTCCAATCATGACGTCCTCTTCCTTATTTTGACGTTTTCACGGAGATCTGGTGTGTTCCGGAAGGCAGTCGGATATGCTTTTTATTCGGTGAAATCACAAAATCACGATCGGCTTCCAATCGATAATCTTTCAGCGTTTGTATTCGTCCACCGATTTCCAGCTGTATTCTGCGTGATCAACGGCATCGATAAATTTGGGTTCAAAAATGATATTTTGATACCCCGGAGCCGACATATCATTGCGCAAGCCGGCCACATGCCGCGTGAGCAGATTATCAATAAATCCAAGGAAATGGTGAATGTGCGAGGCGCCATCGTGCCAGTGCTCCCATACCGTGGTTGCGCCGTTTTTGAGCATGAAACCGTATCCCGGATAGGTGTCGGTCGACAACACCTCGTATGCCAGATCCATATGCCCCGTCTGCGGCATCAACTCCCATGCAGCCTGCGCAGTGAAGATGCCGCCATACACATGCATCTCCCGATCCTTTGCAATATTCTTCAGCAAACGATTCAAAACGACTTTCTGATGTTCCGGTTTTGCAATGCGATACTTTAAGGCCAGCGCGTTCGGGCCTTGCCGATACTCGGTGGGTTTCAACCCGGTGAACACCTTTTCCTTCTCATCGAATAAATAGGAGTAAATGGCGTCGCGAACTTTTTCGGCCTGTTCATTAAATGCCTGAGCATCGGCCTCTTTGCCGAGGACTTCCGCCATGTGAGCCATCCGCTTTAACACAAGGACAAAGTTCATTGTCGAATAGACTTCGCCACCCTCATTCACTTCCGGTTTCTTTTTGTGCGGAGAGCACCAGTCGCCAAAGATATCGCGAATAATTCCCGGCTTACCCTCTACCTCGCCGTGTTTCCACACCCCTTGGGTGAACAGTTTCATTTTGTCCCAGTTCTGGTCAAAAATGCGTGTATCTCCATAGGCGTTATGCATATACCACGGCACATGAATGCAAGCCGAGGCCCACAACGGCGAACGCCCTTTGCCTTGGGTTCTCGTATTACTCGGCGCAATGGCAGACATGCGTCCTTCTGAATCCTGCGTATCGAGCATATCGCGAACATACTTGGTCATCAGCGCCGCCAGATCATAGTTTGCCATGCCATATTCCATGCCGGTCGTCGCATCACCCATCCAGCCATTTTTCTCCCGATGCGGACAATCCGTGGGGATACTGTGCAAATTGGACTCCATCGATTTGCGACAGATCGCATGCAATCGGTTCAGCATAGGATCGGAGGTTTCAAACGCGGCCGCATTCGGCACATCCGTATTCACCTGACACACCTCAATATCCTCGGCCTTTATCCGTTTCTTATGCCCCTTGATCAGCACATAGCGGAAGCCATGATAAGAGAATCGGCACTCAGCCACTTCGCCGGGAATCCCCTTGGCCACGTAGCCCATTTGCTGATAGCCGCCCGGCTGCCCATGGGTCAGCGGATCGGGATCCTCTCCATAATAAAAGGTTAAAGCGGTTCCTTTGGGAGCATCCACTTTCAACCGAATCCAGCCCGCCATATTCGTTCCGGTATCGACCAAAGAATGACCGCGCCGCACTCGCTTCACCTCTACCGGTTTCGTCACCGAAACCACGCGGATCGGCTGACATAGCTGCGATTTTAAAGCGCCTGTCGGAGCAGGCGCCGAGTTGACGGTGTCCCAGGCCGAATCATCAAAATCAGGTTGATCCCATCCGTCAATTTCATGCGTGGCATCATACAATTCGCCCATGCGCGGATCGTCATATCGAACCGGACCGCCCGTCACTTTCCAGCTGAGATCGCTAACCACTTCATCTTGCG